>WRKF01000155.1 GCA_009778165.1 Defluviitaleaceae bacterium | reverse complement strand
GCTAAACCTTCTAACCTACCTATATTGCTTGCGGGTTCTTCATTTGCTTGCGGCATATCCAAAATTTCGCGAATACGCTGGGCTGATGCCGAAGATTGCGCAAATAGCTGAATATAAGACGACATGTTCCAAAGAGGTTGCCACAAGTTGCCATGTAAGAACGATATCCCCACCAATGCAGCAATAGTGATTGTTCCGTTCATAACAAATATGGAACCTAACCCAAATGTAACAATCATAATTGCACCGTTAAATGCATTAGATATAACCATATTTGCATAGGAGATTTTACTGTCTTTCATGTTTGCTTTTGCGAAATTAGCGTAAAGTTTGCTGAAGTCTTTTATACGACGTTCTAGCATAGCGTATGCTTTAAATATTAATAGGTTCATTACGTTTTCTTGCATGTTTATCCTAAGCACATCGTATTGTTTGTTAGTGTTTAGTGTTGCTTTTTTCAATAGTTTTCCAACTGTAACCATTATTGCCGTCATCGTTATGACAATAGCAAATATAATTAACGACAGTTGCCAGCTAAGTGTAAGCATAATAGCTATTGAACCTATTAGTATTATTGCATCAGACAATAGTCCACTGGATAGCCGCAGGAAAAACCCGGGAATAGCTCTTGCATCGTCCATGAGTCTCATCATGAGTTCAGATGTGTGCCTTTTGGAAATATGTAAAAACGAACGATTGTAAATTGAGCGGATAATTTTCTCACGCAATTTTTCGTTAAATATGTTGCCTATATGTACGTCTAGAAGGCCCCGTGTAAATAAACTGGTACACAGAGTCATAGTTATAATGATAGCAAGCATTATTACGCTTGTAATGTTTAAGGCACTTGTACCTTCTACTACTTCCATAAACAAAACTACGACATATGCTCCGGCAAGGCCTGAAGCAGCGAATATCATCGTAATTATACTGGAAAGGAACAGGAATTTTCTTGTGCCTTTAGTTTGCTGAAACATCCATTTTAACTGCTTTTCTTTATTTTTTTCCATTTTATGAGTCTCCTTTATATAAAAGTGTTTATTTATCACACTGTTCTAAGCTGAAACTTGAGATAAATACTGTGTTCTCCGCCCAATCTTTAATTGTTTTTGTAAAAGATCTGGCGAGAACAGAGTTAAATAGTATTAGAAAGATTTGGTTCTATTTACCACCGGGTACAGTTCAGGTTATTACAATGAACTATCCTAACATTATTGCATCTTTTCTAAATTTTCTAATGCACTGCTCAATTCTGCTTTATGAGCCAATAATGCAATTTTTTTATTTTGCCTTTCTACAGCCTCACCCCAGGTTTCTTTTTCACCAACGATCAAGTCACCTTTTTGGTCAAAGTATCCAACGATTTTGTATCTCTTATCCAATTTACGGATTTCTTTGTCTATTGCTTCCATTTCTTTTTTGATTAAAGTACTGTCTTTTCTTATTATTTGTAACACCCCCTTACTGTAGCAAATGTCTTTTCAATCCGTGGATGCTATCGGTTAGAACGCCATTACGCCCTCTGGCGACGGATTCCCCTCTGCATCCACGGTTTCAAGGTACGTTTACTATATTGTGTTAATTTAGATAATTTGAAACTCTGCTTTGCAGACGCTCAGCGGCTTGTTGTGCTGAGATTATGCCATTATCAAAATCTGCCAAAACTTCTGACAAAATATCGATTATGGGTTGGCTAGCAGGTTGTATATGCCTCATTGGCATATTTGCCGCTGTGTATAGTATGTTTGTTATGCGTTCTTTGTAGTATTCCATGGGGTTATCCATGCTAAGGTTCACGGGGTACATATTATGGGTAAATAGGTCGATATTTTGTCGTACCCCAATATCTACCATATGGTGGAAGAGTGGCTTGAAAGTGGGTAGGGCATGCATCCGCATCCTATTGTTAGCAAAAGGAGTTTGCAAAAATTGCATAAAATCCCATGCAACAGCCTGTTGTGCCGGAGTGGCACCGGAGCTTAATGCAAATTCAGGGTTATGATGGTGGGTTATTAGCAAGTTGCCGGTTGAATCTACTATAGGAACATGCCCGATAAAACCACCACCCGCTATTTCCCAATGGAAGAACGCTTCCAAAGAGTTGGGAGCAATATATTGCCTGAAAAGATAGCTACCCAAAAGGTTTTCTGTGAATTCCGGTATTAGGTTACCTATAGCCGTGGAAAAAGGTATCTGCACACCATCCGTAAAACCATCATCAAGCATTGCAGTATGAAGCTCTGTAGTATGCTCACTTATGGAAATGCCGCCAATGCGAATAAGCAAATTTTCAAACTCTTCGTTGTCAAATTCTGCTTGCCCTGCTTCTGTATCCAAAAAACGGTCTATTTGGTATATGGGAGTATGTATGGGGTTATGCAAAAAATACATATAAGGAAACGCTTCCGTTGCAAACCTTTCATGCAAAGCAAGCAAGTCCCTGTTTGTTATGGTATTGTATTGAGCAAAAGCATCGGTTAAACCGACAACTCTTTCGTTTGCACCGATAACGCCAAACAAAAAGCTCCGTGGGAAAACTGTTAGCCTGCCTTCTACTGCCATAGCATCAAAAGCATTTAAAAACCAATCGCTTTCGTTAAAGTTTGGGTCGGCATACATTACTTCAAACCAATCTGCAAGATTGGCAGATACAGATGGGGAACGCCAATCTATAGCCCGACTGTCTATTAAGGTGTAGTCAGCATCGTTTAAAGAACTTGCATCCACAACATTTACTACATTTACGGTTACACCGGGATTTTGAATCATATACATTTGTGCAGCGGCGTTGATTCCGTGTTGTTCAAAATTTTGGGTAGCGGTATGACCCATGTATAACACTGTAATGGTTGTTCCGTAAAACATACTTCCGATAGAGATTTGCGTTGTATCAATTTGTTCTTGTTCAGAGGTGCTAAGCCCATAGCTGTTAAGAGTAGCGGTACTATCTGTAGGAGATACTACAATATCCGCTTCGTACGACAACTCTACATCGCCCGGGTATGCCGAAGTGTTTCCGTTATCACTAGCCAAAGATACAGATATGAACGAAAAAGCCAAGACAAACACCGTAGCTAAAGCAATATAGACCGCAGATTTCTTTTTTAACTTTATCACAATTACCCCTCCTTTTTTCAAAATGCAACAGTACCCCAAGTTTCCCCGTTTGATTTTGAAGTTCGGGGAAACTCGAAGCACAAGTTGTTATAGTTAATTTTTTTCTATCATGATTCCATGTGAAACAAAATCGCTGCGATTGTAATATTTTCTAATATGAGATTGAAAATAATTTAATTGCAAGGGTAGTACATATATTTTTTAGCAAGGGCAAAAATGTGGACTGGGTGGACACCAACCTGGACAACAGCAAGCTATTTCCCAACACCACCAACAGCTACCGCCACCGCAACAGGTACCAAATGTACAGCCGCAACCACAACATGGAAATGGGTCTACCCCAATATGACTGGGTACAGCAATGTACTCACCCGTTTCTGCAGTTTCTGCAAGGTAAACATAACCTTGTTCTTGTGTAGCGTTGGCGTATTCTCCGGCGAATACCGCAATATTAGAGATGGAGATTATAAACACAAACGCAAAAGTAAGTTTAATAATTTTTTTCATTGTATGTTCCTCCTTAACTAAAGTACAATTTGTACTATATAATTTTTTATATATCAAACAATCAACAAACATGTAAGGTACCGTTACAGTTTATAGACTGCTAAGATATCATAGGTTTTAGTGTATCCCTTTAATGACCTTGATGCTTTTTATTTCTTTTTCGTAATTATTCAGTTTTCAAGGTTCGGTCTTGTTTTTGTTATCATTTCACATGCTACATCTAATTTTTCTGTATCTAATTTGTATTGCATTTAGGATTTGATTGTGCCAGATTGTTTATTGTAAATATATAATATCATGCAACTAAAAAGAAAACCATACACTTTGGCGTAAAAAAAATTATCGTTAAACGACTAGTCGTTTTGCGAAAAAAATTATCGTCAAAGTTTATATTGGGAACACAGTGTATATTGGGAACACGCTATAATCAAATCTGTGACTGTGAAAGGAAATTTGCTATAGATTTTTATTATAGAACATAGTATAATGACTGTGGAGAGATAAACCAATTGTGGTTGTCTTTATTTAATGCTGAAACGGATTAAGAATTAAAACAGATTGAAGCATTGGCGGTTCCTGTTATGAAACAAACAATTTGGGAATATCGAAGCATAACCGCTGATGAGAAGTTTAAGGAGCTAGAGCGTCTGAGCGGTTTCGTTAACAGGGCTATAGATGGATCTGTAACTAGAGGTAATAAAGGTGATATAAATGTGTAAACCCAAGATATACCTAGAAACAACAATGTTTAACTACTACTTTGATACAGAAAGGGATGCACACCCTGCGACCGTAAAGCTGTTTCAAGAGATAAAGGCAAGGAAGTATGAGGCTTATACATCACTGTATGTCATGGACGAAATTGTAAGAGCAAATGAACCAAAAAAATCAAATATGCTTGCCCTTGTTGACAATCACAATATAAAGATACTCAAATATTCAGACGAAGCTCAAAATTTAGCTGAAATCTATGTCAAAGAGGGCGTTATACCAAAGAGCAAAACACTAGATAGCTTACACATATCTGTTGCCACAGTAAATAATTTACAGTATGTATTTAGTTTTAATTTTCGGCATATAAACAGAGCAAAGACTAAAGAAATGACAAGTATAATAAATTTAAGGGAAGGATATAGACCTGTAACTATAGTCACACCTGCGGAGGTAATAATCAATGATTAAGTTGAATAGAAGTGAAGAAGAAGTGTACGCTATTCGCGACAAAATTTATGAAGAAACCAAACATCTAACAAGAGAGGAAAATAACATGAGGCTAGATAGGCTAAGTCAAAAACTCGCCACCGAGTTTGGGTTCATCATAATATCCTCAGCTGGTAATAGGGAAGAAGATAGGGTCGTGTAATTGTTGTTTGCCTATGACGGTAATTAGTATGTTTAAAAAACCATACACTTTGGCGAAAAAAATTATCGTCAAAGTGTATGGTTAAATTCGAAGCCATGCAGGTGCAGATCTACTTTTAAAATTTATTAATTAAGTGTAAAAATGGCGAAAAGTCTTGGTTGGACTTTTAGAAATCTCTAAAAATCGCTTTCGGAAATGTTATTATAATGCGAACTATGAAACTCTCTATGTCACTCTCTATGTCACACCCGATGTGCGACTCTATGTGATACTTTATATTAGAAAAAATAGAAAAAATGGGGAAAATCCTGTGATTAGAAATATAACCCCATTATATAGTATGTTCGTTAGCGAAACAAGTGGAAAATGTCCGGATGTCCGAATGCCTGAGTGAAGTGTGTCAGCTTTTTTGCTACATCCAACCCGTAATAATAAATTGCAATAGAATTATAAAAATGTTATAATACCCCAAAATAAGCGTAAATTAATTTTTTAGTAACAACTCAAATTTTGCATACAAGGAGGTATATATGGTAAGTGTAGGCTCAATCATAAAAAGCAACCGCAAAAAATCCAAGTTTACTCAAGAAGAGCTAAGTTTTGGGATATGCTCGACCGGGAATCTTTCGAGAATCGAGCGAGGAGAATCTATACCATCAAGAACTACATTCGCAGCACTTATGGAGAGGATGGGGCAAAATGCCGATTTATACCCTTCGTTTATAACTGACACCGATAAGAAGGTGTACGAGCTTCAGCATAATTTTAATGAACTGTATGTCAAAGGCGACTTTGATGCGGCAGAAGCGGTGATTGATGAGATGAGTGGCATTGATGGCTTGGATATGGCGAATGAGCATTTTATCAGGCTGTGCAGGGTTTTGATTATGCAGCAGCGAGGGGGACCAAGCGAGGAAGTTGTAGAAGCCTTTAAGGAAATTATAGATTTCTTTATTAAAGAATTTACCGTCGATAAAATCCTCCCTGCCCCGCTTTCCAAGGCAGAGATAAACATTCTTAACGCATACGCTCTTACTCTTTATGAGATAGGAGATACCGAAACCGGTATTGAAATATTGTACGAACTCACAAAGTGGATTGAAAGCCATGTTGCTGATATGCAAAGCATTGCTATTGTATATACAAAAATTTTGCATAATCTCTCTACATTTGTAGGAAGGAGCGGAAATGACGCAGAGGCAATAAGGCTTTGTGACATTGGAATAAGAGTATGCGTAAGATATGACAGACATACCTATTTATCAAGTCTTCTGTATAACAAAGGTTATGGCTTAGTAAATTTGGGCAAAACTGACGAGGCAAGCAAGTGTATACAAGAGTCTTATTACATACAGAGAGCTATGGGTGAGAAAACTCCGGGTGATATGGAAGTGACAGAAAACTTTGCTGCTAAAAATAGTATAAAGTTAATTTAATATAAAATAGCCCTGCTCTTTATCTATAGCAATTCCGCTTATAGCACTTTTCTTAACGGTTGTCCCAACTTTAAAAATTACCAAGCGTAATTGCTATAGATACTTGTTTTAACAACGAACCCTCAAAACCAAATAATTACTACTGGGTACTAAAAAGAGTATTAAAGGATATTACAGACCAGTATTAACCGGTGTCATGCAAAGATCGGCATTACAAAGGCCAAACACCGCCACAGGAGTTACACATGTTAACATAAAAGAAACCAACGCGTACTCCATTTAAGTAAATGTATCCGTGCCTTACCATACTAAGGCTCATGCTTTCGCAACACATCATTTGTGCAAAAGGAGCGAAAAGAGAGTCGCCTTCAACGCTGTAAAGAACCAATGAATCAATGTCGAAGGTTTCAAAAGCTACCAGCTCTTCACCATCCCAAACGGGGGTTAAAATAACTATTTCGTTTTCGATTTCTGCCGTGAAAACAAATTCACTATCTTCAGTTAATTCGAAAAAAGGAACTTCTTCGTAACTGTTTGCATAAAGTGAGAATGGAACAACGAAAGTTATTACTAAAAAGAGGGCTACAAAATGTTTCCGTACATTATAAATTTTGTTTTTCATAGGTTTTTCTCCTTGTATAACCATTTAAGGCTTGTTTAATTTAATTATCTTACTTGATATTTTTTGGTATCTTTTGTTATAGTAAGAATGTGAGCCGGCCGCACCCATACCTCTCAATACAGAAGCTACCTTTCCAATACAACTAGCTTGTTACAGTTAGCTAGACACCAGCTAACTTTGCCTTGTTTTGCTTAGGTGGTTCTTTCTCTCCTTTAATGGCTTTGATTCTTTTTATTTCCTTTTCGTAATTATTCAGTTTTCAAGGTTCAGTCTATACATAATTTGCCTTAATTGTTTACTGTGAGTATATGATACCATACCGTTGAAAAGAAAACCATGCACTTTGATGCAAAAAAAATTATCGTTAAATGCCTAGTCGTTTTGCGATAAAAATATTTACGTGAAAGTGTATGGTAAAATTTTATAATGTGAGCTATTATTAGTATATGCCTACTACCTATTGTTTACAGAGGCGAAATATTATAAAAAGTGCAAAAAAGCACAAGGAGGACTTATTTATGAAAAAAATGATGAGAAATATTGCTGCTCTTGTTATAGCAGCAACACTAAGTTTTGGAGGTTTCGGGGTAGCTGCGTTGGCTGATATAACGGAAGTGAATGAAACCGTATATAGCCAAAATGTATTGCAACCAACGTATGAAGGTGATCCTTACGATAGACTGAAGAAATAACATCTAGTACAAAATAACCCTGTTTCTATAAAAAGGACAGGGTTATTTTGTTTGTATTATTGTGTTGTCGTGTTATGGTTAAATTAATTTTATACCTTTCCTGTCAGCGAAGTTTTTTATAACTTCTAAACCGCCCGGAGTTTCCTCACCCAAGGCTCTCTGCATGTAATAAGAATCTTGTATATAATTGATTGCTTCGTCGGTTTTGCCCAAATTTACCAAACCATATCCTTTGTTAAACAAAAGAGCAGGGAAATAGGTATTTCTGTGATATTTAATGCACAGTCTTATACCAATATCACAAAGTCTTATTGCCTCTATATCATCTCCGCTCCTTCCCACATACATAGACAGATTATACAAAATTTTTGTATATACAACGGTAATGCTTTCCATATCAACAACATGAATTTCTATCCACTTTATGAGTTCGTACAATATTTGAGTACCGGTTTTAACATCTCCTGCCTTGTAAAGAGCAATTGCATAAGCGTTAAGAATGTTTAGTTCTGTCTTAGAAAGCGGGGTTCGGCGAATTTCATCTAGGCTAAATTTTTCAACAAAGAAATCTATAATTTCCTTAAATTTTCTCAAAACTTCCTCACTAACCCCCCCTCGTTGTTGTATAAGCAAAACCCTTGATACTCTGATAAAATGCTCATGTACCATATCCAAACCATCAATGCCATCCATCTCATCGATCACGGCTTCTGCTGCATCGAAGTCGCCTTTGGCATATAGTTCATTTAAATCATGTTGGAGTTCGTATACCCGTTTGTCTGTGTCGGTTATAAACGAGGGGTATAACTCGGCATTTTGCCCCATTCTCTCCATGAGTGCCTCGAATGTAGCTCTTGACGGTGCAGAATCTCCCCGTTCGATTCTGGAAAGATTCCCGGTCGAACATATGCCAAAGCTCAGCGCTTCTTGGCTGAATCCCCGCATTTTGCGTGTGTTTTTTATGAGTGAACCTATCGTTATCATAAAGACCTCCTTGATGATTGTATCATATTTTACGCAATTAGGGCATGACTATATTTTATCGTATCTATAATTTGAAGCATTATAACATTTTTATGTTTTTATTGCAATTTAGTGTTTTGACGGACACGGAAATTTAGCGAAGATAAATCTCTATCGTTCATATATCACAACCTTCCCCGCTAAAATATTTAGTTTTAATTGTGAATTTTGAATACTGTTATAAGTTATCACATCTACCGCTCTATCAAATGCTTCTTCCAAAGCATCGCAAAATTCACAAAAGGACAGAGGATTTGTAAGTTCTCCCTTTTCGATTAAAATATCTATATCGCTATTTTCGTTACTTTCTCCAGTGGCAACAGAGCCAAACAAGGCAAGCCGAGAAACGCCGTATTGTAAAGCTATTGGCTTTATTTTTTCTTTTATCATTTCGATTGTCATTTTTTATCCCCTGTATTCCGACTCCCTGTTTCAATTCGCATTAACGGTTCAAGTTTTGTATTCTCCCCCGCCACCATAAAAACCTCTCACTTTCCAATTTGCTACACACTGTGTAGCAAATCTCTCCGGATCTTTTATATAGGCGGTGTTGTCACGTTTTTCGGTATTTTGTGGGGCAGATAAGAGCCGCTCATAGTAACCTGTTTTGATATTTCGCTCCAAAACACGCACCGTCCAGTTTTGTAAATGGGATTCTTCTATGTAATAATTACGTGCTTCAGCGGAATCTAGCCGCATAATAAGCCGCAAATGCGACCAGCTCAATTTGCTACACACTGTGTAGCAAATCTCCTCGCTTGGAAAAACAAGATAAAATTGGCGGAAATTACGCAAATTCCCATAGGAAAAACCTTTGCCAAGTGTATCTGTTAAATGGCGTGCCAAGTTCGTCAAAAGATATTCACCGTACTTAGCACGTTCGTTTCCGCTTTGTTCTTCCTCGACGATTCTTTTGCCAATACGCCAGTATGTTTCGACCATTGCGGAATTCACGGCAGTTAACGCTTTTTCACGCCCTTGCCGCAACAGATTGATTATATCGTCGTAGAACCTATCTTCATTATTTGCCATATAAAACCCATCCTCCACACATAAAGTCTCACATAAAGTGTTTCATAATTCGCATTAGAACGGGCTTTTTTCGCACCAAAAACCCCCTTATTACACCATCCGTGTGCTATTCTCTTACAATTTTTTGCTTCATGCATTTGTCTCACTACATCAGCAATTTCAAAGTACGATTACTATACACTATAAATAAATTTTACAAAAAGTTTTTTTGCCCTTTTGTATCATGAGGGACTCGGTTATTGTGAAATTTTCCTCTGTTACTATTTCACCATTTATTTTTATACCATTTTGTGATAACAGGCGGCGGGCTTCGGTTTTAGATTTTGCCAGATTAGCTTCTATCAAAAGACTCACAATATCTATACCTATTTTATTTTTAGGCAAATTGTATGTTGGGATAGTTTCGCCTGCTTGATCGTTATTTTCAAACAGGCTTTGTGCGGTGGTTCGTGCTTTTTCGGCTTCTTCTTCACCATGCACCAACTTTGTTACTTCATAAGCTAACAGTGTTTTTGCGTTGTTAATATCTTGCCCTTTTAGTTTTGCCATTTCGTTTATTACGCTCATTTCCACAAAAGTTAATAATTTCAGGCAGTTTATTACACTTGTGTCGTCGATATTTCGGAAATATTGATAGAACTCATAAGGGGTTGTTTTATTTGCAGATAACCACAATGCACCCTTGGCTGTTTTGCCCATTTTTTCGCCCGTGCTTGTTTCCAACAGATTAAGAGTAAGTCCATAGGCTTCTTTGCCTTTTTTTCTCCGTATCAAATCTACCCCTGCTATAATGTTTGACCATTGATCACGTCCGCCAATCTGTAGGGTGCAACCAAAGATATTGTTTAGCTCTAAAAAATCATAGGCTTGCATTATCATATAATTGAACTCTAAAAATGTGAGGCCTTGCTCCATGCGATTTTTGTAAGCATCGGCAGTTAACATGCGGTTTACAGAAAAATTTGCGCCGTATTCTCGCAAAAACTGCACATAATTAAGTTTTGTAAGCCAATCGGCATTGTTTGCCATTATTGCTTTGTTGTTTTCAAAGGAAATAAAGCGGTGCATTTGCTCTTTAAAAATATGGGCGTTGTGGTTTATTGTTTCCGGTGTCATCATTTGGCGCATATCTGTGCGACCGCTGGGGTCCCCTACCATGGTTGTGCCTCCGCCGAGCAACGCAATTGGGATATGCCCATGGTTTTGCATATGGGACATAACCATCATCGTTAAAAAATGCCCAACATGCAAGCTGTCAGCTGTAGCATCAAAACCTATATAAAAATGGATTTTTTCTTCATTTAAAATATGCCTAACTTCCTCTTCGTGGGTAACTTGAGCTATATATCCCCGTTCCGCCAGGGTTTCGTACAATTTCATAAGCACCTCATAAAATTTGAAATAGCTTCCGCTGTGTCTTTTGTGTTAAAAACGGAGCTGCCTGCCACCACAACATTTACACCGGCCGACAAAACCGCTTCAACATTTTGCAAGTTTATTCCGCCATCCACTTGTATATCGTAGCTAAGGTTTCGTTCTTTTTTTTGGTTGGCAAAATAGGCTATTTTTTCTAAAGAGCTCGGCATAAACTTTTGCCCCCCAAAACCTGCTTGTACACTCATTACCGTAACCATATCTATTTGTTGCAAATATGGCTGCGCAGTTTGGGGAGCTATGTGGGCATTTATTACCAATCCGGCTTTTTTGCCCAATTTTTTAATTTGATTTAAATTTTGTTGGATGTCTTCTGCCACATCTACATGAAATGTGATAATATCTGCACCGGCTTTTGCAAAGGCATCAATATATTTGCTTGGGTGTAGTATCATCAGATGGCAGTCAAACACCATGTTTGTAATTGGGCGCAAACTTTCCACCACGGGTATTCCGATAGAAATGTTGGGTACCAACTGCCCATCCATAACATCTATATGCAGATAGGTAATGCCGGATTGCTCCAGCAGTGCTATATCTCGTTCAAGATTTGCAAAATTTGCAGAAAGTAAAGAAGGCGCTAATATATTCATTGTAATTCCTCATATAATTTTTTGTAACGTATGTATCTTTCATACGATATGACAGTTCCTACATTTTCTTTTATTTGGCACCCCGGCTCTTGCAGATGATGACAATCTGCAAAACGGCACGATTCCAAAAAAGGAGTAAATTCTTTAAAATAATGGGCAAGTCGGCTCTTTTCAAAATTAAAAGCTAAGGATGAAAATCCCGGTGAATCTACAATAAAACCGTCGCTTCCATCCTCTATTTTTATTAATCTGGAAAAACGAGTTGTATGTTTGCCTCGCTTCCCTTTTTGGCTGATTTGCCCAACCCCCATATTTGCCTGAGGATAAATAAAATTCACAAGGCTACTTTTGCCCACACCGGACGCTCCGCAAAAAACGCTCACTTTACCAGCCAACATTGCGTGTAATTGGTCTATCCCCTGCCCTTTTATAGCGGATGTGTAAATTACGGTATAACCTATTTTTTCGTACTCAAGTTTTATTGAGTTCATTTTTTTCACAGAAGCTGGTTTATCAGCCTTGTTTAGAACGATTACAATCTCTAGCTCTTGCTCCTCCGAAAGTATTATTAGCCTATCCAACAAATCTACATTCATTGGAGGCGAAGTGCAGGAAAAAACCAAAATACTTTGGTCTATATTACTTACCTTTGGGCGCAAAAGCTGGTTGGCTCTGGGTTGTATTTTTGTTATAGTGGCTTCGTTTATATCGTCGGATATAACTTCTATTTCTACAAAATCACCAACAATCGGTTCTATTTCTTGTTTTCTGAAAATCCCTCTTGGTTTGCAAAAATATATACCATCTATTGTGTCCACATGATACAACCCGCCTATACCCTGTGTTATTCTGCCTTTTTTGTGCAATATAACCTCCCATATAGCAATTTCGCAAAATAGCTGCGTACTATTCTAGCACAACAGTTTGTTGGCCGGCATGTTCTCCGAACAGGAAAAATTGGACTAATGCTTCCCCCGGGGGACCCTGTATAGTTATAGGAAACGGAAAGTTTGCAGCCGGTATCATACTATCAAAAACAGTAACCCCCCCAACCGTTGCTGTTAATGCTATGTTTGGGAAAGCCTGTGTATCAATATCGCCGGGCAAGTGAAACACAACGACCCCGCTCGCTTCCTCTACAACCGGTGGCGGTGGTGGAGTGGGTTCCGGCTCCGGCGGCGGTGGTGTAGGCTCTGGTTCCGGCGGCGGCGGAGTTGATTCCGGCTCTTGGGTTGTCGATTCCGTCTCCGGCTCTGTATCAGTTATCGCTGGCCCTTGAGAAATTATTAGGTTTATGGGAGTACCAGGGTTTACACTAAACCCAACCGGAAGGGATTGGCTAATAACATACCCGGGCGGCACAGTGCTATGATACTCCATAGTAGCCGAAGGTATAAGGTTTGCTCCAACAAGAGCAGACATAGCCTCCATTTGTGTCAGATTCAAAACATTAGGCACAATAACATCTGCTCCCGTTTCTGAACCTTGGCTAACTTGCACAACAATAACACCCTCTTCCAAAACTACATTTGGGGCAGTTGTTTGAGCCACAATTGTACCCAGGGGAACAATATCGCTATGAACCAAGGTATACTGCAATGTTATATTGCTATAAGGAGCCACTACGCCTTGGGCTTCCAGCAAAGTTGAGCCAACAAAGTTTGGAACAATAAAAGTAGCAAAAGACGCTCCTTGGCTAACCGTAACAATAATACTACTTATATCTGACGCTGCAACCTCCGTACCCGCCAATGGGTATTGTTCAAAAATAAGACCTATCTCCACTACCTCGTTGTATCCAAACTGTTGCTCTATAACTATTCCCGTTTGGTTATGCTCCTCTGCTTGTTCCATAGTTAGTGCTAGAAAATTTGGTATTGTTATAACAATATCGTTTTCTACTACCGGTTGCTCCGGCCAAAGCTCCATTAAAATAATTGCAATAATAGCAAAACTTATCACAACCGCAAAACCTATCCCAACAAATATCAATTTTTTTTCTATTTTCTTAAAAGGAGCTGCCTCCTCTTTTTCTTTTGCAGGAGAAAATATATCAAAGCTGGCTCTGTTGCCCGGAGTGATTAATTCTGCTTCTTCTTCTATTTCTGCTATTTCTAATTCTAATTCTATATTTGTTTGTGGCTCGTTATCTATATTTTTCTGATACTCCTCTATTTCTGCCTGCTCCTGTGCATCCAAAATTATTGTGGGAGAAATATCCGGATTGATGGCTTCTTGTGCAGCTTCCGTTTCTTTTGCTTCCAATGCTTCGGCAGTTAAAGCCGCTTTCAAATCCTCTATCATTTTTTCTGTAGTAGGATAGCGTTGGTTGCTCAACTTTTGGGTAGATTTGTTTATAATATTTATTACAGCTTCAGAGACTCCGGGTTCTGTAATCTCCGGCAATGGCTCGTTTATATGTTTTAATGCAATAGCTACAGAAGAATCCCCCTCAAAGGGGATTTTGCCTGTCATCATTTCATATATTACAATCCCTAGGCTATAAATATCGCTGCGGTGGTCTACAAAGCGTCCCCTTGCCTGTTCAGGAGAAAAATAATGCACACTGCCAACAGTAGATGTAGTTGTGGTTGTGGAAGTTACCATCTGTGCGCTTGCTATACCAAAATCCGTTACTTTTATTATACCCTCATTTGTTACTAAAATATTTTGAGGTTTTATATCTTGGTGTACAATCTTATTTGCATGGGCGTGCGTAAGGGCTTGAGCAATTTGTATGGCAACTCCCAAAGCCTCCTCGTTTTGGAATGGTGCCTGCATTTTTATAAGCTCTTTTAATGTAATACCATCAATATACTCCATAACAATATAATGTATATTGTCTTCCACACCCACATCATACACACTAACTATATTCTGATGGCTAAGGCTTGCGGCAGCTCTAGCTTCAGTATTAAATTTAGAAAAAACAAATTCATCTGTAAGATGTTCTTCTTTTAACACTTTAAAAGTTACGTGCCGATCTAACTTTAAATCTTTTGCCATATATACTATGGCCATTCCTCCCACGCCCAGTTTTTCTACTATCTCATATCTGTCAGCAATCACTTGGTTAGCATTAAGCAACATCATTATCACCTTCTATCTCAATTAATATGGAGGTTATATTGTCTGTACCTCCGTTTTCGTTAGCCAAAAGGACGAGTATGTCTACTGCATTTTCTATAGTATTTGTTTGTATAACTTTTTCTATGTATTCTTCTTCTATCATGTTTGTTAAACCATCCGTACAAATTAGTATTCTATCCAAAGGATTCACATCAAACACAAAACCGTCTACAACAACGTAAGGTTCTGTACCAAGAGCACGAGTAAGAATGTGTCTTTTTGGGTGATACAAAGCATCTTTTGGGGTTATTTTGCCGCTTTGAACAAGCTCATTAACAAAGGAATGGTCTACAGTCAGTAATTTCATACCATTGTTGTTAATAAGATAAAGGCGGCTATCACCGATATGAGTAACATAGCCCTTATTGTTAAATATACAAAGACTTGTGAATGTGGTACCCATACCGCGAAATTTTTCATCGTTTCTTGATTTTTCATAAACGTGAGCGTTTGATTGTTTAGTGCCTTCTATCAAAAAATCTAATATATTGTCTTTTGGGCAAGGGTTGTTAGATATATAGTCATAAAAAGACACAATAGATGTTTTGCTAGCTACATCACCACCCAAATGACCACCCATTCCGTCTGCTACTATATACAAATTAGGCAATGAACCGGCATTTTCGTTAAGCACAAAAAATGCGTCCTGATTCGTTGTTCTTATTTTTCCTACGTGGCTGGCACCATATCCCTTCATTAGGAAATACCTCATCATTATTAAACATTATAGTTTTTTAAGTTAACGGAAAAGATATATTGCGCAACTGTCCACAAGCGGCATCTATATCTTGCCCTTTACTTATTCTTATTGTGGTACTGATGTTGCTCTTTTGCAAAATTTTTGCAAATTCTTTTATTTTTTCATCTTCCGATCTTGAATATTCACCACCCACAACATAATTAAGGGGTATGAGATTAACATGGGAAGAAGTTCGTGCCAGTTTTTTGCTAAGGCTCAACGCCTGCTCTTTGGCATCGTTTACATTTTTAATAAGTACGTATTCGTAACTTACCCTTCGTTTTGTTTTTTTAAAATAATACTCTGCCGCTTCTATTAATTGCTCTATAGTATATTTTTTTGCAATGGGCATTATTTCTTTTCTTTTTGCATTGTCCCCTGCGTTGATAGATATAGCCAAAGTAACCTGTAGCTCTTCCTTTGCCAAATCGTATATTTTATCAACCAACCCACAGGTAGAAATGGTAATACTGCGTTGGCTAAGGTTTAACCCCTCCGGCGAAGACAGTATGCGGATAAAAGCAACGCTTGCCGGATAATTATCTAAAGGTTCCCCTATCCCCATTATTACGATGTTAGATATTTTTTTGTCCAGCTCTCTTTGTATATGGTATACTTGTGCCAGTATCTCCCCTGCGGTAAGGTTTCTTTTAAAACCTTTTTCTTGGGAAGCGCAAAATGTACAGCCCATTTTACAACCCGCTTGGGTAGATACGCAAATTGTATACCCATAGGAGCTTTTCAATAAAACCGTTTCTATTATAGTATTATTTTTAAAATTTAACAAGTGTTTTATGCTTTCATCGGAAGATTTTAGCTTTTTTAGTGCTACAGGGGCTGGTATATAAAAATTATTGCACAAAATACCTCGCAACAATTTTGGTATATTCGCCATTTCTTCAAAAGATGTTACCATATTTTTGTGCAACCAGCCATATATTTGCTTTGCCCTATATTTTGGTTGATCATAAGTTAAAATTGTCTGGGTAAGTTGCTCCAATGTTAGTGACAGTATATCTTGGTGTTTCATTTTTATTAGGATCTCCTTTTTAACAGAGCTATGTAAAAGCCGTCTGTATACTCTGTATTAATATACTGGCTTTCCTGCATTAATTTGTAATCATAGTTTTGCAAAAACCAAGCAATATTGCCTTGGTTTTCGTCATAAGACAATGTACAAGTAGAATATAACATGTACCCCCCAATTTTAGCATATTTAGCAGAAAATTTCAGCAATTCTTTTTGAATTTTTGTAATTTCTTTTATTGCATGAATATCTTTTGTGTATTTTATATCAGGCTTTTTTGAAAGAGTACCTAGCCCACTACAGGGAACATCTAGCAAAACATAGTCTGCACCATCGTTTGCTAATACCTCTGCATTTGCCAATTTTGCATTTATTATATTTATCTCAAGCCTTGCGGCATTTTTTTCTATTAAGCCAATTTTGTGCATATGTATATCTGTTGCAAATATTTCGCCTTTGTTTTTCATGATATATGCTGCATAAAAACTTTTGCCCCCGGGAGCGGCACAAACATCGTACAGCGTAGCCCCCGGTTTTGGAGCAAGAATATCTACCGCCGTCATACTCATTGGATCAATTATATGAAAATGGCCTTGCTTAAAACTTGTAAGGTTTGATATATCTTTTGTTTTGGTTATTATAAGATTATTTTCGCGTATGCCGTGTTTTGCTTCCACTCCCTCGCTTTCTAAATCTTGTATTAGCTGCTCTTGGGTTGTTAGCAGAGTGTTGACTGCAACCGACACAACCGGAGGGGATGCACTTGCTTTACAAAATTGCTCTATCTCTGCTTGTGTTAGATTCCCCGCCAAATGCTCTATAATCCACATAGGCATGGAATACAAGACAGAGAGCCGTTCGTGCTTGTCTGTTGGGTAGATTATATCTGTTTTGTTTCGTATAACGCTTCTTAACACACCATTCACAAAAGGGGCAAGGTGTTTGTGTTTTGCTTTCACAATATTTACGGCTTCATTGCAGATAGCATATTGTTCAGTAGACTTATGAAAAATTTCGTAAATTGCAATACGCAACGTGTATAGCACCAACGGTTCCATCTTTGTAATTTTCGTTTTGGAAAATAAATTTATAATATAGTCAACATGTAGCAAATTGCGCAATGTTCCGTTTACAATATCGGTAACGAAAGCTCTTTGGTTAGGAACCAGGTGTGGAATATCGTTAAAAGTGCGACGCAAGACAATATTGTTATAACCACCGCCCTCCATTATTTTCATTAGTGCATTAATTGCTACTACCCTTTGGTTCATTATACAAAAACCCCTTCCCTTTCCTTTTTATCCATAAGCTCCACAAACTCTGTTTCTGTAATGACCGGTATCCCTAGCTTTACTGCTGTTTTGCTTTTGGCAGATGAATCGTCCTTATTGTTATTTATTAGGTAACTCGTATTTTTCGTCACACTACCGGTTACTTTACCGCTTTTATCCTCGATTATTTCCTGCAATTCTTTGCGGTTTTTAAAATTTTCCAAACTGCCCGTTATTACAAACGTTAATCCTTTTAATGTTTCCTCTTTTGTTTTTGGGCTTTCTATTTGCAGATAGCTTAGGGCTTTGTGTACAATTGCTTGATTTTCTTGGCTAGTAAAATATTGCACAATACTTTCGGCAATAATATCCCCAAAACCATCTATCTCGATTAGCTCTTGTGTTGTTGCTTTTTTTATATCTTCTATGTTGTTATTGCAATGCTTGCACAAAAGTTTTGCTCCCGCCAAACCCACGTTAAATATGCCCAAACCATATATAAACTGAGGCAAAGTACAGGTTTTTGACTTTTCTATTGAAGCAAGGATATTGGATAGGGATTTTTCTCCCAAACCGTCCATCACCTTTATTTTTTCGCTATGCTCTTCTAATTTATATATATCCGAAAAATTTGTAATAAAGCCCTTTTCAACAAACTTTGTCAATGTTGCTTCGCTAAGACCTTCTATATTCATTGCGTTTCTGCTGACATAGTGGGTTAGAGCTTTTATTTGCCGGGCTTTGCAGTTGGGGTTTGTGCAATGCAGAGTTTTTACGCCATTTTGTTCAAAAACTCTTGTGCTTTCGCCGCATATGTTGCATTGGGTGGGGGGAGGTGCAGAGCCGGATCTCGTTAAATTTTCTGCCACTTGAGGAATTATCATATTTGCCTTGTATACTGTAATTTCATCTCCAATACCAAGTTCTAACTCTTCTACAATGCTAAGGTTATGCAGACCGGCTTTTTTTATCACCGTACCTTCTATCTCCACCTCTTCAAACACTGCCAGAGGATTGATAAGCCCGGTGCGAGATGTGTTCCATTCTATATTAACAAGGCGAGTTTTTGCCAAAGAATCCTCCCATTTAAAAGCTAAGGAATCTTTTGGAAATTTGGAAGTTGCCCCCAGGCTTTCGCTGTGGCGGATATTGTCATATGTTAACACAAGACCATCTGTTGGGATGTTTAGGACATTTATACCCCGTTTAAAACCTTCCACATTTGTTTGAATATTAGCAGCATTTGATATTGTATAGGGTACAAGCTCAAAACCTTGCTCTAGCAAAAACTCAAGCCCTTGGGATTTTAGTTCAAAAACATGCTCACTCTCCATCAATGTGAAAGCAAAGTATGCCACGCTTCTTTTAGATAAAACACTGCTATCTAGCTGGCGTACAGTACCACTGCACAGGTTTCGGGGGTTTTTGTATTTTTCCTCTTTTGGTAAATTTTCGTTTATTTCTTCAAAATCGGTGTAGCTAATGGTTGCTTCTCCGCGCACAACAAGGCGGCCTTTGTGCGGTATTGTGCCGGGCAGATTTTTAAAATGGAGTGCATTGTGGGTTATATCTTCTCCGACTGTGCCGTTGCCGCGAGTTACCGCCCGGGTCATTTTGCCATTTTCGTATGTTATTAAAATTGTCAGACCATCCAGTTTATATGACAAAACCCCATTGTACTCCCCTAAAAAAGCAACAAGTTTGTCAACTTCTTTTGTTTTGTCTAAAGAAAGGAGGGGGGAAGGGTGCGTTACTTTTTTTAGGGTTTTCAAAACATTGTAGCCCACGTGTGCTGTAGGGCTTGCGGCAAGGGTAGTGCCTGTTTTTTTCTCTAGCTCCAGCAGCTCATCGTAAAGATGATCGTATTCCCTGTCGGTCATTATTTCCCTATTTTGCTGATAATAGGCTTTGTTGGCATCGTTTAAAATTTTTACCAGTTCCCTCATTCGGCTAATTTGAGCCATTGCGTTATACCCCCTTTATTTTCCCTTGTCTTACTAATTCTTGCACTTGATTATAACCCGCCAGTGTGCCAATATCAAAGCAATTGCCTTGCACTTTATATGCGAGTACATCTTGTTTTTTGTATAACCATTCCACAAAATGCCCGGGGGCATCCGGTTTATTGCCTTCTTGCAAATATTTTTCAACTAGAGCCATCGTTTCCTTTTTGTAAATATATATAGCAAAAACTGCAACATTACTTTTTGGGAGTTGGGGTTTTTCCACTAAGTTTACAATTTTATTGCCATCTAACATTGCCACAGCAAAGTTTTTTAGTTTTTGGGTGTCGTTTATTTCCTCTACGCACACACAATCTTTTTTGTTGTTATTGTAAAAATCGTAAAAATCCTTTAGTTTGAAGCTAAAAAATGTGTCGCCGGCTATAACGAGGGTATCTTCTGCAATATTTTTTTCTTTTATACAAAAGTGTATGTCCCCAATAGCACCGAGCTTAGTGTCGTCGGATATTGTATTGTCGTTTACAATTTCGATTTGTGAAGCGTAGTCCGAACGTTGTCTCCAATCGTGAAAATCTTTGGCAAAAAGCTCATTCACAATCACATAAATTTTGCTGATGTCGGGCATTGCAACAAGTTCATCTACTATATAATCTATTATCGGCTTGCCGTTTATAGGTAAAAGTGATTTTGGACGTTTTAAGGTAACGGGGTAAAGGCGTGTGGCGTACCCCGCCGCCAGTATTATGGATTTCATAAATGTTTTTCCTTCCTTAAAAAGTTGCATAAAAATCGCATAAAAATTACATGAAATTCCCCAATATATTTTTGAATTCTTGGGGCAATGGTGCTGTAAAAACCTTCCCCTGCAAATATTCCAACCCTGTAATGCCATTGCCGAAAACAATGCTTTGAGCGTGCAATAGCTGACTTTTTAAGTTAAATTTTTTTAAAGCCCACACGTTCATCTTTTTGTTTGCGTATTTTGGATCTCCAAGGATGGGATGCCCGATAAACTCCATGTGTGCCCGTAGCTGATGGGGCTTTCCTGTTACTAATTGTAGTTTAATATATGTGAACTTTTCGTATACTTTTATTGGTTCATACTTTGTTATTATTTTGTCCCCTGCCCCGTCTGTAGTTATTTTTACCGTGTTTTTTTCGTTATCTTTTGTGTGATAGCCTGTTAGTGTGCCGGATTTTTTTATTTGCCCGCAAACTACTGCAACATAATACTTTTGCAAATTTTGCCCGCTAACAGCATTGTTCAGAGCTTGCAGAGCAGGCAGGGTTTTTCCGCACAGCACCAACCCCGTTGTGTTCCTGTCCAACCTGTTCGCAAGTGCCGGGGTAAAAAATTTTTGGTTTAGTTCTCCCTGCAATTGTAAATATCCCAAAATGTCATAAATAAGGGATTTTTTTTCTGTGTTATGAGAATGGGCGGGGTGGGACAGTTGCCCTTTTGGTTTTATGGCGATGAGTATGTTTTCGTCTTCGTATGCTATGCTTATTTTTGGCTTATGGTTTGTTAGTTTATGATTGGTTATATGTTGCTTTTCGCAAACAAACTTTATGATTGTTTCCTCTGCCAAAAACAGTTTTATTTTATCTCCCTCTTGAAGTATCTCACTACCCAACGCTTTTGTATTGTTTAATGTAATATTTTTTTTGCGTATCATTTTGTATATAAAGCTCTGGGGGGCAGCGTTTAGGTAGCGTTTCAAAAACTTATTTAATCGCTGGTTTGCGTCATTTTTTTCTATAACTATCTCTCTTATGCTACACCGCCCCCCTAATATATTTCAAATAACTGCTGATAAAGTTGTCTATTTCTCCGTCTATTACTGCACGCACATTTCCCGTTTCTTCTCCCGTTCGATGATCTTTCACCATATTATACGGATGAAAGACATAAGAACGAATCTGACTCCCCCAGGCAATATCATCTTCTACCCCTTTTATTTCCTTTAACTGGTTAGCTTTGTCCTGACGTTCCTTTTCAAAAAGTTTGCTTTTTAAAATTTTCATAGCACTTTCTTTATTTTTGTTTTGGGAGCGTTGGTTTTGGCACTGCACCACAATCCCGCTGGGGATGTGGGTAATACGGATAGCAGAATCGGTCGTGTTTACGTGCTGTCCCCCTGCTCCACCGGATTTGTATGTATCTATTTTTAAATCCTCTTCTTTTATTTCTATATTTATATCGTCGTCAAAAACCGGTATAACGCTACAAGATGCAAAAGATGTATGCCGCTTCCCTGCTGCATCAAAGGGGCTAAGACGCACAAGGCGATGCACCCCCTTTTCACATTTCAGATGACCATATGCAAGGGAACCTGTTATCTCGCAAGTTACAGATTTTATGCCTGCCTCTTCGCCAGGCAGTTGGTCTAATATTTCCACTTTGTAGCCTTTGTTTTGAGCGTATCTGGTATACATACGCAACAAAATAGCAACCCAGTCGCAAGAATCTGTCCCCCCCGCTCCGGCGTTTAGGCTAAGAACTGCACTGTTGCTGTCGTATTCTCCGCTTAGCAGTGTTGTTATGTTGTAGCTATCAAAAGCCTTTACAAATTCTGTATAAGAAAGAGTAGCTTCTTGTAACAGGTCGTTGTCTTTCTCTTCCAAACCAAGGGAAATTAGTAGTTCAATATCTTCCAAATTTTGCCCCAGCTCATTATAAGAATCTATTGCGTCTTTTACAGTCTTTATTTCTTTCAAAACTTGTTGGCTGTTTTGGGGATTATTCCAAAATTCAGGTTGTGCCGTTTCTTCTTCCAACTTTTGCAGCTGTTTTTGCTTTGTTGCAACGTCAAAGAGAGTCCCCGATTTGTATCAGGGCCTCCCGGTGGTTCTTTATCTCCCTTTGTATCTGTTGTATTTGTTGTATTTGCTCTATTTCCATGTCCTCTCCTTATTTAAAAAACAAAACGCATTTTTCATAACTTCAAATTTGGTTTAGTCTTTTTGGTCTCGTATAGAAATACAGTTTAGCAAAATTTAAGAGAATTGTCTATAGCAATTCCGCTTAGTACAGTCCTTTTTAAATATTACTAAGCGGAATTGCTATATAATTTTTTTACTGCAAACCAAAATCCACAAAAATTGCCATTAAACCATATATAACAAGTGAAAGCCCGGCAATAACATGGCCAATGGTAGGGGGTATTTTTCTCATTTGCTTACCTTTTGCCAAAGAAAACGATAGCACAGAATATCCGAAATGTGCAAAGGCAACGGTAATGGGTATGGCAATCGTCGAATATGGCCAAAAAACAATAACAATCCCCATTGTTATAAGCATTGCTTCTACACTCATAATAAAACCGACAATAATAATTGTTTTGAGTGACTTTTCACTTTCTTGTTTTCCTTCTTTTTCTTCTGTATGATGTTTTTTTCGTTCTGTTAAAAAATAATGCAAAATATAGTAAACTCCGATGGCTATAAAAGAAAACCCTACAACCAAATCCGGATCAACGGGGATAAGATCGTATAGCCAACTTGCAACAAAAAAACCGATTATACAAAGAACAAGCAAAAACATATTGATAAAAACAAGATACAAAAGTTTGCATCTCTCTTGCAGACCTAATGAAAGGCCTATAAAAAACGCGTCAACCGAAATAATGAGTCCGGCTAATATAGACATTAACATAATCTACCTCCTATGGCAATTCGCTTAGTACAGCAGTTCCGTTTTAAATTAGCCCTTTAAATTCACACTAAAACTGCTGAATTTAGGAAGCTATTCCACTTAATTTTATTTTAAAAAGGGCTAGAATT
>WRKF01000154.1 GCA_009778165.1 Defluviitaleaceae bacterium | reverse complement strand
CGGTTAGAAAATTGGTGCAAATACTGCACTATGCGCAGCTTGTCGCTGTTCAGATCAATAACGTCCTTGTGCGCCTGGATAGCCTGCTCCACGGTCGGCTTATAATATATATAATCCTCAAACTCCGTCTTGGCAGCGGTTAGTATAATTCTTTTCATTGCAACATTGCTCCTTTTTTTAGTTTGGCTTCGTCTAAATCTAAAACCGTGGGGCTCTGCCCCACACCCCGCTGGGGACCAGCCCCCAGACCCCCGTTTTTTTGGCTCCTGTCGGAGGTTTGCCGGGGTTTAGGCTTTGAATTTGGTTATGACGCAGCCTTTTTTATCTTGTACGAAAAAATCACAAAAAAACCGACCACATTTAGACATCAGCTAAACATGCTCGATAATATCCTCGGTAATAGCGTAAATAATGGGCAAAACACGCACCTTTGTATAACTTTCACTAGCGGAGCTGTGTGTGTGTGTGTGTGTGTGTGTGTGTCCACCCGTTCAACATTGTACACAATTTATGCATGGTTAGTCAACCCCCTAAATTCATTATAATTAGAAAATAATCTTACCACACAGCTAAAATAATGTCAAGAGCGGTGAAATCGCAAAAATCGCAACTTTCTCTTGTTTTGTCCACACCACCCGTTGTATAATATTATTACATTTCTTTGACAAAAAAATCAGGCACGAAAATCAAATCAAAAAACCATATCAAAACCACCACACCCACACATCGCTTCAGCCATAAAGTAACACATAAAGAGTGTGTAAGTTCGCATCAGAACGGCTCTGTTTTTGTGCCAAAACGCCATTATACCGCCGTCCTCCGCACCCCTCCCCCCGAATTTCTCGAACCAATTTTTGAATCGATTTCATCAACTATAGACAAAAACCTAACTTGGTGGTATAATATGTAAATGTGAACAAAAAAATCAGCAAAAGAATCAATGGAAAAACCAACGAAAAAATTCAATAAAACAACTAACAGAAAGGAACGGTTAAAAATATGAAAGGTATGGGCGGCATGAACATGGGCAACCTCATGAAACAGGCACAAAAAATGCAACGCCAAGTAGTTAAATTACAAGAGGAGTTAGAAGCCAAAACCCTGGAAATCTCCTCCGGCGGAGGTGCAATAAAAGTCATTATTTCCGGCAAAAAAGAGCTAAAGGAAATAAAGATAGATCCGAGCGTGGTTGATCCCGATGACGTGGAAATGTTGGAAGACTTGATATTGAGCGCAGTAAACGAAGCTGTACGCCAAGCCGACGAATTATACACAAGTGAAATGGAAAAAATAACAGGAGGGGGTATGCCCGGTTTACCTTTTTAGAACAGAGAGGCATATCGAGGCAAATTATAGACTTATGCTATGAATGTATACGGCAACAATATAGCGCGTTTGATAGACGAGCTTAACCGCCTGCCGGGGATTGGTGCAAAATCGGCGGCCAGGCTTGCTTTCCACATAATCAATATGGAAGAAAGCAGGGTTCAGGCTCTAGCTATGGCTATATCCCAAGCAAAGGCAACGGTGCGCTACTGCCAAGAGTGCTGCACAATAACCGATATTAGCCCCTGCGGCATTTGCTCCGGCACAAAAAGAGACAACACCACAATAATGGTAGTAGAAGATAGCCGCGATTTAGCGGCTTACGAACGCATAAAAGAATATAGGGGGCTGTACCATGTGTTGCAGGGAGCCATATCTCCAATGGCAGGTATCACCCCGGAGCATTTGCGTATAAAAGAGCTATTAGCCAGACTAACGGGTGATGTTCAGGAAGTAATAATAGCTACAAACCCAAATGTAGAGGGAGAGGCAACAGCAATATATCTTAGCCGCCTTTTAAAAGACACTGTGCGGGTAACACGCATAGCACACGGGGTTCCCATAGGCGGCGATCTGGAACATGTAGACGATATAACCCTAGCCCGAGCGCTAGAAGGCAGGAGGGAGATCTAAATACAATGATAAAACGACTTGCAGGTTGTGTTAGACAGTACAAAAAAGATATAATAATTTCTGTTTGCACAATGGTTATGGCTGCAGTGCTTGAAGTGCTTATACCTTACCTTATGGCAAACATTATAGACTACGGCATAACTCCGGGGGATATGAACGCAACCCTAAGCGTTGGAGGGATGCTGGTAGGGGCATCGCTACTGTCACTTTGTTTGGGTCTTGTTTCTGCAAGATTTTTGGCAAGTGCGTCGGCGGGGTTCATAAAAAATGTGCGAAAGGATCTGTATTATCACATCACAAACTTTCCTTTCCAAAGTATAGATAAATTCAGTACCGCGAGCCTTATAACCAGGCTCACAACAGACATATCCAGCATACATGGTGCGTTTAGTCTTATGGTTAGGGTTTGTAGCCGTAGCCCGCTTATCATGCTTTTTTCTTTGTTTATGGCGTTTAGGATTAACTCGCAGCTAGCACTGATTTTTCTTTTTGTACTGCCCTTGCTCGGAATATTGATTTATATAATTATTCGCATTGCTTTTCCCCTTTTCAGAAAAGCGCTAAAAACCTATGATCAGCTAAACAGTGCAATAGGAGAGAACCTAAAAGGAATACGTGTTGTAAAATCCTTTGTGCGAGAAGATTTTGAAACGGAAAAGCTAAAAAAAGTGTCCAAAAATATGCAAGACACTTTCACAAAAGCAGAAAAAATAGTCGCTTTTTTTAACCCCACCATGCAGTTTGCAATATACCTTTGCACCATTTTGTTGGCATGGTTTGGGGCTCATCACATCGTAATACACGGCATGAGCATAGGGCAACTAATGAGCCTTATTATATACATAAACCACATTCTTTTTGCCCTGATTATGATAAGTATGCTGTTTATAAACTTGGCTATGAGCCGTGCTTCTGCCGAGCGTATCGTAGAAGTTTTTGATGAAGAAATAGTGCTAAAAAACCCGGATAACCCAATAACAGAAATACCAAACGGAGATATTACATTTGAAAATGTAGGTTTTGGGTATTCACCGGGAAAGCTAGTGCTTGAGGATATTAACTTGCACATAAAAAGCGGGCAAACCATTGGGGTGCTAGGCGGTACGGGCAGTTCCAAAACAAGCCTTGTGCAACTTATACCACGCCTGTACGACACGGTGCAAGGGGCAATAAAAGTGGGCGGGATAGACGTACGCCAACTGGACATGGCTACCTTGCGTAATCATGTTAGTATGGTGCTGCAAAAAAACACGCTGTTTACGGGAACGGTGTCTGCAAATTTAAAATGGGGTAACACAAGCGCTACCCAAGAGGAGTTGGAGCAGGTCTGCAAAATGGCAATGGCTCACGATTTTGTAATGGGTTTAGAGGATAAATACGAAACGTATATTGACCAGGGTGGAGTGAACCTCTCCGGTGGGCAACGACAGCGATTGTGCATCGCCAGAGCATTACTAAAACGCCCAAAGATTATTATTTTTGACGACAGCACCAGTGCCGTAGACACCTCAACAGAGGGGGAGATTTTAAAGTCGATAAAAGAAACGCTCCCTACCACAACAAAAATAATAATTTCGCAAAGAATATCTACAGTGCAAAACTTAGACACCATATTGCTTATGCATAACCGAAAAATAATTGCTTCAGGCACCCATCAAGAGCTATTGGCCACAAATGAAATCTACCAAGAAATATATAACTCTCAGTCTAAAGAAGAGGACAGGGAATAAAAGCGGAATTGCTATATAGGAGGTGTAGTCTTATTATACGGGGAAGAATGACGACAGACGTAAGGACAGGCAGGGCAACGGCACTAAAAGAAAAACCTTTGGTTACCATAAAACGCATACTGTCATATATCATGGCATCGTACAAATATAAGTTTTTGCTCGTGTTGTTTTTTATAGTAATCAGCTCCATGGCAAATGTGGCAGGGGCTTTGTTTTTGGAAATTTTAATAGACGATTTTATCCTGCCTTTGGTGGGGGATCCCGCCCCTATTTTCACTCCGCTTTTATATGCCCTCTTTATAATGGGGTCGATATATTTGGCAGGAGCGCTCAGCACACTTTTTTTTAACCGCATGATGATAACAATATCACAGGGAGTACAAAAAGTAATACGAGATCAGCTTTTTGTCCATTTACAAAAGCTCCCCATAAGTTTTTTTGACAAAAACCCCCACGGCGATCTTATAAGCCGTTTCAGCAACGATGTGGATGCCCTGCGTAACCTGATAGGACAGAGCATTTCTGTTGTGGTGACAACATTGCTATCCCTTTCGCTAACATTTATAGCGATGATTTATATGTCATTCACCCTAACCGTTGTTGTTATTTTGATGATTGCCATAAACTTTGTATTTATCACTCGGTTAAGCAAGCAAAGCTCAAAATATTTCAAAATACGGCAAGAGGTAACGGGCAAGCTGACTGCCCATATAGAGGAGATGGTTGGTAGCCAAAAAGTTGTGAAGGTGTTTAACCACGAAAAAGAAAGCAAAGATGGTTTCGATATAGTAAACGAGGATTTTCGCCACAGCTCTGCAAAGGCCGATACTGCCGCCAACATGTTTTTACCCGTTATGTTAAACATGGCTTCTTTGCAATATGTTGTTATTGCCATCGCAGGCGGGATTATAGTAACAAACCCAGGTGGGTTTTTGCCCGTAGGGCTTACCGCCCTTTCCCTCGGCACTATTGCCAGTTTTTTACAGCTAAGCCGTGCTTTTTCCATGCCTCTCAGCAATCTGGCAATGCAGATTAACAGCATTATTATGGCACTGGCGGGGGCAGGACGTATTTTTGAGGTAATGGGCGAAAAACCGGAGGAAGACGAGGGGCATGTAACTCTAGTAAAACAGGGACAAAACTGGGTTTGGAAAGATGGCAACAAAGAAATCCCACTGCGAGGGAGCGTTGCATTGGAAGGAGTAGATTTTGGATATAGTGATGACAAGTCTGTACTTAACCAAATCAATTTTTACGCCAATCCCGGCCAAAAAGTGGCAATAGTTGGGGCTACAGGTGCAGGCAAAACTACAATAACAAATTTGTTAAATCGTTTTTACACAATCCAAAAAGGACACATATTTTACGATGGTGTAGATATTATGAAAATCGGAAAACCTAGCTTGCGCCGCTCTTTGGGTATGGTTTTGCAAGATACTAATCTGTTCACAGACACTATAAGGGAAAATATACGGTACGGCAACTTAACAGCCAACGACGAAGAAGTGTACAAAGCTGCCAAGCTAGCAAACGCCCACGATTTTATAGAGTTATTGCCAAAGGGGTACGACACAGTGCTAACAGATGCAGGGGCGGAGCTAAGCCAAGGACAACGCCAGTTGTTAAGTATAGCCCGAGCCGCCGTCGCCAACTCTCCCGTAATGATTTTAGACGAAGCCACCAGCAGCATAGATACTCGCACAGAGTTGATAGTACAAAAGGGTATGGATCAGTTAATGGAAGGGCGTACCGTTTTTGTAATAGCCCATCGCCTTAGCACGGTAAAAAATGCAAATGTAATAGTAGTAATGGAAGCCGGCCGCATTATAGAAAAAGGGACGCACAAAGAACTATTGGCACAAAAGGGCAGATATTATGAAATGTATATGGGCAACGAACTGGAAGTTGAAGCATAAAAGGCATTGAGTTTGAAAGTCAAAAACAGCACCACTGTAAATTGTGGTGCTGTCTGAACCGATTTTGAGTGTTTTGAACAAGGGTTACTCTCCCACATGTTCGCTATTCATATTCGAGCGAACCTCTTCAACTATTTCTGTGTTTACACCCAACTCTTTAGCGATTCCTTCTACAGGCAAATTGTACTTGAGCATAACCGCTATCGATTTTCTTTGTGCTTCCGCTATACCTTGTTGCATACCTCTTTCCATGCCTTGTTGTATACCTTCTTCCCTACCTCTTTCCATGCCTTTTTGTATAAAAAACTCTATAGCGGGGTTATTTTCTAGTTTAAACATATTGTCCTCCAAAATCTCTAACAGGGTTTCTCTGTCCATAAATGTGGACATAAGCAGTGTTTGTAGTGCAAAAATTTTATCTTTATATTTTGACACACTAGCTATTTTTATAGCTGCATCTAGCAGTTCGGCTTTTGTTTTTGTTTTACTTGAGTAGAGTGGCAGATATATCATCTCTAGCTCATTTATGGGTTTGCCGTTGTGAAAATTTTCTAGTACAGCATCTGCATTTAGTTCGCTAAGCACTATAATCTTCGGCATAAACTTGATTGAACCTTTGTTATAGTAGGTATGCTTTGGTCTTTTTGGTGTTAGTATTATTGTGGTAAACGGCAGTTTATGCTTTCTTGTCAAATCTATATTTGAAGAGCAGAAGCGTATCAAATCGGCTTCGCTTATATCTGCTTCACTTTCAAAATGAACGCCCTCGTTTGTTGCGGTTTTAAAAGCATTATCCGCAAAGGATTTTTTTGTGGTTGTTTCCGTTGTTTCTGTGCTTAGTATCTCGGTTAGTATCTGCTCTATACCAAAGAAGTCAAGGCTTTTGTTTAAAAATAGATCCAGGGCTTCTTTGAAAACTTTGTCTTGATTGTGGTGTTTGTTTATCTCCATATCTCTCATATTATTTTCTCCTTGCAAAAGTATTATAATCTGTATGCAAGCATATAGCAAGTTTTTTTAAAAATAACATAAAAACTTATAAATTGCAATCTATTGCAACCTATAAGTTTCAACTGCCTGTAATCTCTATAATTACTGTTGCAATGCTGTATATAAAAAAATAACAACCCCCATAACAAACGTTATGAGGACTGTTATTTTTTTGTGGGTACCACCCACACACAAACAAAATGCCGGTGCTTCACCGGCATTTTTGCACTTCCGGAGGGTAGCTAACCCTCACAAAGAAGAAAGTTTCTAATTTTAATCGAAAGTTTTAATCAAGAGGTTCGGGAGTGTATCTCCCTATTTTTATCATCGCTTTTTTATTATTACTTTTCTATTATTGTATTGCTTAGTGTTGCCTATTGTTGCCAGCGCCAGCAACCACCCGGACCCCAGCAACCGCCACCAAAGTAACCACCGGGAACAGGGTTTCCGGCTGCGTCAAACATTCTGGAACCCCAGGCACTTACTACGTTGCCATCGGCATCCACAAACCAGCAACCACGCCCAAACTGCCAGTCGCCGGAAACGTTTTGCCTAAAACCACCTTGCCAGTTCACAGGAAAACCGTCCTCTGTGAAAAACTGGGCTGTGCTAACAGGTGTAAACATGTTGCTGTGGTGTACGTTGTTGCGATGTACGTTGTTGTGATGTGCAAATCTACGGTTTGCATAAACTGAATTGGTAAAACCCAGTACCATTACAAGGGTTAAACCTACCGCCATTATCTTTCTCATTTTTTTCATAATAATTCCTCCTATTGGCAAAATTTACTTTTCTTGTTTTTGTTTTTTTGTTTAATATCTTCTTTGATATTAATATTATAAACCCTATTTGTGTCAAAAATATGTTTTTTATTTTGTATTTTTATGAACTTTATAAGTTTTTAAATGTCTGGGAGTTTTTAAATATCAAAACAACTTTTGTTCCACTCCCTTGCAAACTTTTAACGTCTACAGATATGTTATGCCTGTCGGCTATCTGTTTGGCGATTGGTAGCCCAAGCCCCGTTCCCATCCTGTTTTGCTGATTCGGTTGTTTGTAAAATCGCTCAAAAATGTGAGGCAGATCACCCTGGTCTATCCCGCAACCTTCGTCTTGCACAGTTATTGCCGCTGTTTTACCATGTTTAGCTAATGCAATGTCCACCGTTTTTCCTGTATCAGAAAATTTTATCGCATTATCCAAAATTATAACCAACATTTGGCGTAAACGCCCATAATCCCCCAAAACCGAAAAGCTATCAGCATCGCAAACAAAATCTATGTGTACCCCTTTGCTGTCAGCAACACCCCTCATACTGTGAACGGCATCTTCTGCTATACTTTTTAAATCTGTAGGCTGCATTTCTATAACAAAGTCCGTGTTCTGCAACCGTGCCAAATCTAATAAATCCGATACCAAACGCTCCAAATGAACTGTTTCTGTCAGCATTTGATTATGGAGTGTTTCAACTTTGACAGGCTCGGTTACTACCCTATCTCTAAGAGCCTCTAATGAACCACGGATAACTGTAATTGGGGTACGCAGCTCGTGGGAAATATTAGCTACAAAGTCTCTGCGAAGTTTGTCCAATTTTGTACTTTCCCTGTTTGTGAAACGGGTTGCAAGCAAAGTAGCCATTAAAGTCGATACAAATATGGAGGCCGTCATGCTGTACACTAAAAGAGAAAGGCCGCCGACTGTAACAGTTTCTACATTAGATACATATGAATGGAGCAATATCGCACCAATAATCTCTCCATTGTTCAAAATTATTGGGGCGGCAGCCGTGATAGAAGGTATTTCTAAAAAATCGCTAAAAATCTCTACGGTAGAAACTCTGCCATCCAGTGCATCCAGAATTACCTGCTCTGCATTTGCCGGCAGGTCTTGGCTATTCATTCTTATTTGCATATGCCTATGACCAAAAACTACTTGCCGTAAGTTTTGATCAACAATCCAAACACTGCACTGCACAATCTCCTCTATTAATTGCAAATGTGTGTTAAAAGTGTTCAACATAATTCCCATACTGCCCATACCGCCCATACCGCCGCCGCCCATTCCCATCCTGCGACCCATGCTCATATTGCCCCCAAAACTCGTCTCCAACATTTCGGAAAAAATGCCGGCTACACTAACAGACTGGCGTTCTAGCTCAGCTTTATGAACCTCGACATTGTGCCGAGAAAAAAGGGTAGAAAAAACAACACCAATTATAAATGCAAATACAACAAAAGAAGTTACAAAATACAGAACCAAACGAGCTAATCTTTTGTTTTTCATAGTATTGTACCTCATCCTTCCAACTTATACCCCACACCCCATATTGTCTTTATATCCCAATCAGGATGAGGAACTTTTCCCAGTTTGGCTCTAAGCCTCTTTATATGAGAGTCTACGGTGCGATCATCTCCAAAATAGTCGTATCCCCACAGGCTGTTTAACAGCTGATCCCTGGAAAAAACCTTGTTTTTGTTAGTGGCAAGAATCCACAGAAGCTCCATTTCCTTTTTTGTTAGAGCAATTTTTTTTCCGTTAACTTTAGTTATATATTCGTCCAAATTAACTGAAAGGCTGCCAAAATTAAAGATTTTTGTGCCTCCATCCTTGCCAATCCTGCGTAATATGGCACGTATCCTCGCCATAACCTCTCCGGGAGAAAAAGGTTTCACTATATAATCGTCTGCACCGTTATCTAGCCCCATTATTCGTTCAAAATCTTCACTGCGAGCAGTAATCATAATAATGGGTACGGTAGAATTTTTGCGTATTTCTCTACAAACGGCAAACCCATCCATTTTAGGCATCATCACATCGAGTAAAATTATATCAAATGGGTCATTTAGAGCTTTTTTGAGAGCTTCTTCTCCGTCACCGGCGATAGTAACGGTAAAACCATCTTTTTTTGCATATTCTTCTAATATAAAAACGATTTGTTTGTTATCGTCAGCAATCAGTATATTTTGCAAAATAAATCCCCCTTTTTTTATGTTTCTTCCGGCTCGCATGTTACGGTTATACCCAAATCCCTTAGAGTTCCCACCACCTCTTGGTTTAGTAAAGTTGTGGCGTGGGCTTGACTGTTTGCTAGGTGGGGTATTTGGTCCAAAACCATTGTAGCTATCGGATTGGTAGCAGTGCTGATACTTAGTGCCATTAGCACCTCATTCACTTGTAGCAGGTGGTTTTTGTTTCCCAAATATTTGTGGTGCAAATTTTGTATTGGAGCAATCATGTTTGGAGAGATGAGGTCCACATTATCGCTTATATCCGCCAAAACCTTTAGTGCATTTATCAAAGCAGAGGCGGCTGCACTAAGAAGCGGAGTTGTTTTTCCAGTTACAATTTTGCCACAGGGCAACTCTATTGCAACTGCGGGGGAGTCGGTTTGTGCTGTTTTGCTCCTTGCCGCCGGCACCACAGCTCTGTCTGTTTCTACCGTGTCGGCAGCTTTCATCAAAAACTCGAGCTTCTGTATCTCTTGCCTCATCCCACCGTATACATACTCATCACAAATAAGTTTAAAATACCTTCGTATAATCTCTTGTTTAGCGGCGTTTTTGCAAACATCTTCATCTGTGATACACTCTTTTATCATATTTACGCCCATATCCGTTGGGGAGCGATAAGGAGATTTCCCCCAAATTTTTTCGAACATGGCATTTAACACGGGAAACGCCTCTATATCTCTATTGTAATTTACGGTAGACTCTCCATAAATCTCCAGGTGAAAGGGATCTATCATGTTTTGATCCATAATATTTGTGGTTGCGGCTTCATAGGCTAGGTTGATAGGATGATTCAAGGGCAAATTCCAAACGGGAAATTTTTCAAATTTGGAATAACCGGTCTTTATGCCTCGTATAAATTCGTGATATAGCTGGCTCATACACGTCGCCATTTTGCCGCTACCGCTACCCGGAGCGGAAACTACAACAAGAGGACGAGTAGTTTCTATGTAGTCATTCTTACCAAAACCATCTTCACTCATTATTAAATTAAGGTTATATGGATAGTCGGGGATAACATAATGGGTATAGACAGCTATGCCAAGTTTGTGCAAACGCCGCTTTAGCTGTTGTATTGCAATAAGTTCGCTGTAGTGGGTAATTGCTACACTGCTAACAAACAGGTTGTTTGCTTGCAGGCGGGTTATGAGATATAGCAGATGGTCTGCGTAGTTTGTGCCATGATCCCCCTGCATACGATTCTGAACTATATCTATGGCGTTTATTGCAAACACAATCTCCGTTTTGTCTGCTAACCGTTTTAGCAAATCTATTTTAATATCCGGCTCAAACCCGGGCAAAACCCGAGAACCGTGCATATCTTCAAATATCTTGCCTCCAAACTCCAGGTATAACTTGTCAAAGTTGTTTACCCTCTCTAAAATTTTTTCTGATTGTATATTTACATATTTTTCGTTATCAAAACCTATTCTGTACAATGGTTGCTCCTTGTGAAATTTTTTGCTACTTTCTGTCAACTTTCTTTAATTTAAAGGGCTTAAAGGGCTAATTCAAAACGGAACTGCTATAATTAGATGAGTGCCGAATCCAAGAATCTTTCATAATTTCAGTTGGCCCCGGAACGGAGCCAACCGAAATATATTGACAAGTTTAGAGTGTGACCCAAAATTTAACTATATTATTTTAACTATATTATAATTATAGCTATCTAAACTATTATTGAAATATAGAAAAAATCCGAAGTGCCGTTCCTAATTTTTTGACGCCTAGCATAAGCTAGGGGGGTGTTTGCATTTGCTTTTCCCATCTTCCACTAAAACTTTCATTAAAAAACAAAAGTGAGGCTTGATGTTAGAGCAAAGATATTAAACTCCCTTAAAAGTAGTGTAGGTTCAAAACAATAGGTTGTCGAACACTTCAGACTATTGCAATTATAGCATGTTTGTAGTGAATGTTCAAGTTTTTTGAAATTATCCAAGTACAGTACTTTTATAGTGCTTTCACCAGCTATTGACAAAATCAAAAGACTAATGTAGAATATATGTATATAAGGTTTCAAGTATGAATTTTAGTTTAGGAGGGCAATTTTATGAAAAAAGTATTAACAGTAGCAACCATTGTCGCAACTTTTGTTTTGATGGGTGGTTTTGTGCTTTTTGTCGGCACTCAACTTACACCAACAGTGGTTCAAGCACAAACAGCAACAGAGACAGAAGACTTGCAAAGACAGATTCAAGATCTTCGCGCACTTATTGAGATTTTAATAAGAAACCAAGCTGAAACAGCACCGGCATCGGTAGCTCCAACCCCGGTTCCGGCAGCACCACAGGTAGCCGCATCCGAAATTATAAGCATTCCCGCCAATGTAGTGCCAAGGCCTGCTGCAAGGACTGGCGGTCCTGCCAACCCTGCAATATCTGCACAACGGGCAGTAGAGTTAGCTCGTGATCATTTGGTATACATAGGTGTAACAAACGCTCGTTTTGACTATCTTTACATGGACATCGAAAGAGGATCATGGGTATGGAGTGTTGAGTTTGATGGTCCAGGCAGGAGCTATGAGTTTTATATAGACGTAACCACAGGTGCGTTTATTCAAGCTCCCGGCGGGAGTAGTGGTGCTTCTGTAGCAACCCCGGCTCCGACCCCGGCACCAACCCCTGCTCCAACACCGGCTCCGGTTGCAAGTCCTTCACCAACCCACAACAGAGGGAATCGTCCATCTAACCCTGCCATTTCTCTTAGCAGAGCTATAGAAATTGGCTACGAAGAAATTGCCAGAAGAGGGTACACAGGCACTTTCCGCAGAGATTCCGGCATGGATTGGGAACGAAACCAGTGGGTTTGGGAACTAGAGTTCAGAATGACAGGCGGCAGACGACCACTTGTTGAAATGTACATCAATGTAGATACCGGTAGCATTGTTAAGTTTGAATGGGATAGTTAGTGCTATTAAAAAACTTAAATTGCGAAACTTAAATTAAAAAATAAAGCAACCCCTGCTGTATCACCGAAGATATGCAGGGGTTGCTTTTGTGTCTTGCCATAAAATGAAAAAAATGAGATAATAAAATCCGCATTTTTGGTGCAGGACATTGGCGAAAGGAGAGAAAATATTATGAGCGAGCAAATCAAATACGTTGAGGAAACAGATGCTCCTGATGATGTTAGAGAGAGTTTTGACAGAGCTGTCATAGTCCCTAGCTTTAACATGACACCCGAAGGGATAAAAGCATTTGGTGCTAGCGGTGCAATGGCTTTGCCGAAAACGAGCAGCAGGGAAAATCACCCTACACCTCCTATCAGTCTTACAACCGATAAAAAAATCCGTTTCAGTTGAAGTCGAAACGGATTTTTTTGTTTTCTTATTTTCTTAAACCGAGGCTATTCTATAGCTCTCAAAAGAGCGTCTATTATTTCGGGGAAGGGGAAGGTGTTGTCGCTACGTTCCAGTATGCCGAAAAAGTCGCCGTCCGCCGGATACAGCGATACGCCGTAACTACGTCCATTGTCCCACCATATTACAGGAATCCCCATTGATCCGGCGTGGCGTGTGTAAAAGTACGTCCAGTCTACCCGAGATTGCAGATTGTCACGGTTTAACGCACCCATTTCGCCAAGCACTACGGGTATACCGTTGCTTATAAAGGCATCGTACAGTAGCCCAAAGTGCCATACGATAGGTCCGGTGTCGTCCGGGTTTTCCGGATCCCATTCCATTTGGCGGGCATCCCCAAGATGCAATGCAAACCAGTAAGGTGCATACGTATGTATGGAAACAGCTATTTTTTCTACTTGGTTAACCGGATCTGTTGGCATTTCAAAACCCTCTATGGCAAGGGGCATTGCTGCTGCAGCATAAGTCGGAACCATCAGTACACGTGTTACATTGTTTCCGCCGGAGGCTCGCACCGTGTCCACAAATGTTTGGTTTAATGTGTTTATATTAACGTGTTCTTCCGGTGTTCCTCCTCCCCACTCATTAGGGCTACCTATTGTGCGAGGCTCGTTTAGCCCCTCAAAAATAAGCATGTGGTTATAATCTCTAAACCTTTCAGAAATTTGCTCCCAAAGAGAAACTAAAGCCCTTAGTGATTCGTCCATTTCTTCGTCCAAAAGGCTAAACAAACGCTCGTCGTGGTGAGTGTTGATTATTATAATAAAATCGTTTTCCACAGCGTAGTCTACAACTTGTTGAACTCTGTCCATCCAGTCTGGGCGTACAGTAAAGTTATCGTCGCCGATCAGCTTGTTATACCAAGTAACAGGTATACGTATTGTGTTGAAACCGGCTTCCCTAATTGCCGTAATGTTTTCTAGTGTAGTTACCGGGTTGCCCCAAAGTGTTTCTAACACATCCAACGGCACATCCGGATGCATGTATTCTTCGTTGCCGTGGGGGTGGGCATCCAGGGTGTTGCCCAAATTCCAACCCACACCCATCATAGATACAATTTGCTCTGCACTAACGGGGCCAACCCTGGGATCAATAATAGGCACTCTTATAATGGAACCTACTAATACCCTCGTGGTTGGGCTTGGGAAGTTATTGGCTTCAAGCAACGCATTGATATTCGATGGAGATGAAGCACCCATCATGTCTTGAGCTATTGTGCTTAGGGTTTCTCCTGATAGTACTGTGTGGTAAACAAAAGAGAGTTGACCATCGGATTCTTCGGCATGTACACTAAAGCCAAAAGGAAATAGCAACACCATAGCTAAAAAGGTTACAAAAATTGCCGGTACTTTCATTTTTTTCATTGTGTGTCCTCCTTTAAAATTAGGGAATAATCTAGTACTCACCAATATACCATAAAGCACACTGAAAATATAGGGTATTTTTAAAGAAAATTTGTATATTTTAAAGATATGCAATTATTCCGTTTTAAAAAACACTTTGAAAACCATATTGTATTCCGACTAACTTGATTTCACGACAATTTTTTATCCCAATCCAATATCATCAGCTATGCCACGCATGGCAACTATCACCTCTTCTATAACTTCTTTTAAGTCTGCGTCCCACATTTGGCAACCTTTTTCTATTATGGCTCTGTCTACCCCTGCGGCAAACTTGACATTTTTGTATTTTTTCCACAATGAACTATATTCCAAATCCATCACAGACTTTGACGGACGCATTAAAGCAGCAGCAGTAACAAGCCCCGTTAACTCATCTATTGTATACAGCACCTTTTCCATTATATGAGTCGGCTCTACATCAGAACAAATATTGTAACCATGGGAAACTATAGATCTTATCATGCCGCTGTCTATACCATGTTCCTCCAATATTTCCACAACTTTTTTGCAATGTTGATCAGGGTACTGTTCATAGTCCAAATCGTGCATTAGGGCTACAGCACCCCAGTATTCCACATCTTCGTTTAGCTTTTTGGCATAGTGCCGCATAACGCCTTCCACAGAAAGGGCGTGCTTGATAAGAGATTCGCTCTTTGTGTATTGGGTAAGCAGTTGATACGCTTCTTCTCTTGTAGGTATTTTGCTCATTTGCTCGCTCCTATATTTTTTATATTTTCCAAATACGATTTTATTTTTCTTTCATAGCCAATATCTTTTGGTTGGTAGTACATTTTTCCCTCCAGCTCTTGCGGCAGATATTGCTGTGGTACGTAACCGTTTGGGTAGCTGTGGGGGTATTTATACTGCGGGGGGTTGTCATAGAAAGTTTTACCCTTTAAATACGGCGGTATTGTTATGGGTTTGTCTGCGTCCTCTGTTGCTGTGTTTATTGCCATATACGCCGCATTGCTTTTTGGTGCTGTTGCCAAATATGTTGCGGCTTGTGCCAAAACTATCCGACATTCCGGCATCCCCACATGTTCTACTGCCTGTGCCGCCGCCGTTGCAACCAAAAGTGCCTGTGGGTCTGCGTTCCCTATATCTTCCGATGCGGCAATTATCATGCGGCGGGCTACAAAACGAGGATCCTCCCCTGCCTTTAACATGCGACTCAAATAAAAAACTGCCGCTTGAGGATCACTCCCCCGCATACTTTTTATAAATGCAGATATGGTGTTGTAATGCCCATCGCCTGCTTTGTCATATGTTATCGGACGTTGCAATATCTCTTGCAGATTTTTTACATTTATTGTACTGCCTTGCAAAATTGCCATTTCCAACCCGTTTAAGGCATAACGTGCATCACCGCCGCTAATTTCCGCAAGAAAGTTTAGTGCATCTTCATCTACCGTTACTTCTTTGCCCGAATGTCGTAAATATACAACTGCCCTTTCCAATATTTTTTTAATATCGCCCTCACTCAAGGTTTCAAAGGTAAAAACCATGGAGCGTGAAAGTAATGCACGATTGACCTCAAAAAAAGGGTTTTCTGTTGTTGCACCTATTATTGTGATTGTACCTTCTTCTACATACGGCAACAAGGTATCTTGTTGGGCTTTGTTAAAACGGTGTATTTCGTCTATAAACACGGTTGTTTTGCGGTTGTGCATTGTGATTCTGTTTTTTGCTTCTTGTACAATTTCTCGTATGTCCTTTACACCGGCGGCTGTAGCGTTTAACACTACAAAAGCACTTTTTGTTGTGTTAGCAATTATTTTAGCCAAAGTGGTTTTTCCTGTTCCCGTGGGACCGTACAATATGAGGCTAGTTAAGGTATCGTTTATAATAGCGTTGTAAAGTGTAGTGTTTTTTCCCAAAATTGCATTTTGCCCAACAAAATCTTCCAATGTAGTTGGGCGTATCTTTGCCGCCAGGGGAGCATTATGTTCTTTTTGCTTGCTGTACTGATATTCAAATATATCCATATAATAATAGAAACCTCAAAGGAAAAGTTAATTTGCTATGTATCATTGCCTGATTACGTAATCCAACATTGCCCAAACCCCCGGTGTAGCTAGGGATCTTTGCCAGCCGGCAACGCCTGCCAACCCGTACTGCTCCACAAGCCTAGCCTTTAGCTCCAAAGAACGCTCTGTTTCCACCCAAGCTAGCGTAGTTACTTCTTGATCCCCTTCCATGGTTGTAAAAGAGGCAAAATACGAGCCGTATTCCTCCGACCATTGCAGTGGTACCCCTGCGTCTGCAAAATAGCTCTGTCCAAACTGGATACCAACATGGCGCTGTTCGTACACATTCTGCCCAAACTCGTTTTGGCGTATATACCATATACGAGTATAAAAAGGAAGCCCCAAAATAATGCGGTCGCTGTCCATAACTGCAACCAAATCACGCACTGCCGTTTGAACAAAATCTATAGATGCGTTTGGCCCGGCTGTGGCATCCTCTTGAATATTGGCGACGCTTGCCACATGCTGATCGTATGCCATAACGGCAAGATAGTCCACCACACGCCCTATCTCGCCGTGGTTGAACCAGGCTCCGCGCCAAGGTGCGGGAACAAACACAGCGGCAGAATATACCAAGTTGTACTCACGCATTATCGGTGAAAGCTCCCGCAAAAACTGCAAAAAATATACTTGGTTGCTCGGGTTTGTGCCTTCTATATCTATCATGATTCCGTCAAAGTTGTATGTTATTGCAGCTTGCATTAGCTGATTTATCACATAGTCCCGCAAGTATGTTTGGCTAAGTATTTGAGTAGCAACTTGGGGATCCTCATAATCGAAGAGCAGAGGCCATACTTGCATACCGTTGGCGTGAGCCCAGTTTACATAATCAAGCGATGAGATATTCTCCAATGTTCCGGTATAGTATTCTCTTTCAAACCGAAACCATTTTGGAGCCATCACATTTACCCCCTGATGTACTACACGAGTGGCAGGCAAATAGTTAGCGGCAGAAACTGTCACCAAATCCCATGCCACTATTAGCGGTTCATGAGAATGAAGAGGCGGAAGCATACCCTCATCTACAGTATACCCGCTTGTAAACTGCATTTCTTCTGAAATCTCCTCGTTATAAACAAAACCGATTGCACCGCTGCTCGTTCTAACCCTGGTATAATTCTCGGCTTCTCCCATTATAACTGTAATGTATTGTTCTGTTTCTTCGTCCAACACTTCTATCTCTACCGGAAAAACATGCAAAACACCGCCTGTTGGAATAGTTTCTACTATGTAGCTCTGTATATCCGGCAGATGGCGTATGTGAGCCTCTTCTTCCATTATTATTTGGGTAGTTGTTTGCCAGCTCATTGTGTTGTCCAACACAAGCAAATTGCTAGCGGTAAGGTTTGCCCTAATATCGAACCGAGGCTCAACAAAGCTAAGGGGTAAATATGCCACTCCCCCAATATTTTGAAATGCAAACCCGGCAGGGTGTAGTGCTCTGTTTAAGTACATTTCCGCAGCCCCCGGCTGTATACGTATTAGCTCTGTTTGTGTTGTTACAGTTAGCAGTTCAAGTTCCGGTTCCCAATAAAAGTGAGGGCTGGTTCGGCTGGAAAAATGTTGCAACAAAAAGTCATAGGGCAGATGTATCTCCCCGGCTATGCTAAGGGGGGTAAAGTCCTCAAGCAATTCCCCTTCCAACACTACATACAAGCTGTTCGGGTCAAGATTGTGATAGTCGTGGAATGTGATTGTTTCCATGTTGGGCTGTATAGGATCGGCTCTAAAAATTAAAAAAAGTGTAGCCGCAAGACCAATCATTAAAACAGTAGATGCAAGTACCACAAACAACACAATCTTTTCATTGTTTTGTTTTTTTGCCTTGCTATAACGCATCTGTGCTGAACCTCTTTGCCGTATCATTAAATTACACCTCTCATTATAAATTATAATTTTTTTATGGTTGTTATAGTTGTTTTTGTTTCACTACACCATTATAGCATAAAAATAAAAAATTGACTATCATGCTATACAAGCCAACCTTCCTCAACCTCCCAATGTTACATCACATGTTTGATACCATTCCATTGCTGCAAAAAAATCCTCTTCTTTGAAGTCGGGCCAGTAGTTGTCCAACACAAAAAAATCTGCATAAACGCTCTGTACAGGCAAAAAACCACTTAACCTTCTGCGGCCGCCCCACCGTATTATCAAATCTATCTTTGCTATATCCTTCGACATTGTATTTTTCAGGCTATTGTTTTTTATACCTACTTCCAAATCCAGCTTCCAGTCATAGTTTACAAGGAAGTTAATGTTTATTTTGCCGCTACCAAAATTGACCCGTTTGTTTGCGTATGGTAAAAGCTCGTTGGGAAAAAGCGGAGAATTTTCGTTGCCTACTACCAAAATATTTGCATCTTTGTTTGCCACCGCATTCACAGAATCTACACATGCTTGGGTAAAGGAATCTCGCTGGAGCTTTGGGCGTTTGTTGTTGTCTTTTGTGAACCCATAAAATGTTACTTCTTTAACGCCATAGCTTGCCATAAGATCACACAGTACGATTCCGGGGCGTACACCATAGGCGTACCCATCTCCTTTTTCCATGCCTCTGTCTATAGCCCAGCGTCTGTTACCGTCGGGAATTACGCCTATGTGTTCCGGAATTTTTTTAATGTTGTACATACAACCTCCTTATACAAGTCGTTTTTATTATTGTTTTCGGGATTATCCATAACATATTCCAAACATTCCAACAAAATTTTGCCCAAGTTTTTGCCTTGGGGAATGCCGAATTTTATCAGATCGTCGCCGTTTATCGCCAAATCTTTCAACTGAAACACTTCTTTGTCTTCTATAATTTGCTGCCATAGATTTCTCAAATTTTCAGCGTCAGCACTAAATTGCTCAAAGTCTTCTTTTTTTTCAATGGAGTGCTTGTGAGCTGATTTGTGTAAGATCTGAAACTCCAACAGTTTAAGGGATTTTTCGTAGCCAAATTTATTGAGTATTCCTTTGGCATATCTTTTGTTTGGTTGCATTTTCAAGTCGTGATTTCTTATTAAGTAGCATACATTATTTATGGTTTTGTTGTCAAATTTCATGCGGGTCAAAACTATTTGTGCCATTTTTGCGGATTTTTCAGCACAATTATCACAAAAAAGAATGGCTAACAGTATTTCTATATCCCCTGTTTTGTCAATAAATATCCCATCCATTGTATAGTTAAACATATTTGGGGTATGGGTTGCCCGTTTGCAAATTTCCGGGATTGTGGATTTTATTATATATTCTGTTAAGTGGCGGTTTTTTTCGTTTTTGGCTTTTAAAATTTCGATTAGCTCCCCAGTTATCCGTTCTTGGGATACATGTTTGAGATTGTCGACCTGTTCTAATATAACGGTTACAGTATCTTCCGATACGGTAAAGTTTAGACGGCAAGCAAAACGAATTGCCCGCATTATCCGTAATGCGTCCTCTTTAAATCTGTCTTTTGGATTGCCAACGCATCGTATTACTTTATTTTTTATGTCAGTCATACCACCAAACAAGTCTATTAGCCCGGTGTGGTGGCTATATGCCATTGCATTTATTGTAAAATCTCGTCTTTGTAAATCTTCTTCTATATTTTGAGAAAATGTAACTTTGTCCGGTCGCCTGCCATCGCTATAGTTGCCGTCAGCTCGATATGTGGTTATTTCGTAGGGCATACCGCCAACCAGCACAGTTATTGTTCCATATTTTTCCCCGGTGGGAATTAGTCTATAGTCTGACAGTGCATTACACATCTGTGCCGGAGTCGCGTTTGTGGTTATATCCCAGTCCTTCGGCTTTTTGTGCAACAAGGAATCTCGAACGCAACCACCAACAACAAAGGCCTCATATCCCTTATCGGTCAACGCACACATTATTTTTGATATATCCAAAGGAATCTCCATTGCATTACTCCTTACTGCAATTCTATCTAAAATTCGCCCATGGTTTTAAAATTAGTGATATTCTACCACATTTTGAGATTTATGCAAAGAATTTGTTGACACAGTTTGTTAAACTCCCTACAGCGACTGAATCTCCGGTGATAGATTCCCGGCTGATAAACTCTGCTTGAGCTCGCTTCAAAAATTGGCCATTCTTGATGGCTTTTTTGCCTTGCCACAAAATATCAGCTTTACTCTAAGAGCTTTCACACTTTTGGCGTGCAAAAATAAATAAAATTTGACAACCAATAGAAATTTTGATATAAAATAAGGTTAATTAGTGTAGTCACTTAGGGCAAACAATATAAATCCTTTCATACAGGAATAAAATAATATAAAGAAAGAATTAAATCTGTTTCATCGGCTAGTCCCCAAGGGCTATTGTAATTACGCAACTCATACATTTCAATTATTTTTTTAAATTCTTCAAAATCAATTATGGTGGCTGATTGTAATGTGCCTTTCCAACCTCCATAATAAAGGTGATGTGTTTGTCCACCCTCAGCAGTTCCTTCGTAGGCATGAGAAAAAACAGTCATGACAGGCACTAATCTTTCGTTCTCAAAACCAAAAATAGTTTCTGACCAAAGCCATCGACCAAACGAAACATTTTGGATTAACCTTCCGTTTTGGTTTATAGCAACTTGTGGAAATTCTGGCAAATTTTCATCGTTTTCGAGATCTAAATAAAATAATTCATTGTCTATAAGGTAAAATACCCTAGCAACAAGGATAGGCCAATCTTCCATAAGTTCATGCCTTAATGCAAGGACACCTTGTGTTCCGTCACCATCAACATCGACAATTCTTGCCCATGTGTCAAACGCTGAATATGGTGATCCCTCTACTCCACCTTGAAAGTATTCAACCAATGCGGTTGCAAAAGGATGCCTTTTGTAGGCAACATTTTTTGCAGATGGAACACTTGGATATAATGTTTCAACAGATGTATTATTTACATTTACATCTGTTGGAGTAGTTATTGCAGATGGTGATTCTTGCAAATCCCCATAGGCGTTGGTGTTGTTATCATTCCCATTACCAATAGGCGTTGTCGTAAACGTATCATGTGCTATACTATTATCTTCGACACTGCAAGCAATAAGTATAAATACAAGCATAAAGGTCATAGCAGGCAAAGCCCAGCTTGTGAGAGTTCTCTTAATTTTACACATTTAATTTCCTCCTTCGATTTTAATCAAATCCAAAATGCAACTATGATTATGTTTATAATTATACTCTTAGCTATATTCTTTTGTCAAAACAATTTTTTTTACTATTTTAAGAATGGATATTTTAACATCGTTACATTCGTGTCTTTTGAAGCCCTCTTTTTTTATAAGCTCTTCGTAAGCCTTGAAAACTATAGTTTTTCGCAGGAAAAAAGATGTCAAATTTTAACCAAAATGCGTCAGGACAAACGCATGAAAGGGGTTCCCAAGCACAGTATAGGGATCTCCAAAAACCTCACGCTATTCCAACAGCTTGACATGTAAACTTTTTTGCGATAATATAAACGTAGTTTTCGATTGCGTTTTCAAGCGAAAGAAAAGTGTATACAGAAGTTGTATTAAAACACATCTCATTGTTCGCAGAAAAGCGAATGGCTATAAATCTTTATATCCGCCCGTTTTTCGCATGAAAGGAGTACATATGCCTAAATCACTTGTATTTGGAGCTTTTGTTGTAGATTTAATGGCAAGAGCACCTCACCTTCCCAGACCCGGTGAAACAGTTAAGGGGTCTATATTTAAAATGGGAGCAGGAGGAAAGGGTTTCAACCAATGCGTCGCTGCCCATAAAGCCGGTGCCGATGTAGTTATGATTACTAAGCTCGGCAGAGATAACATGGCTGAAGTTGCGATAAAAGCAATGGATGAAGCCGGCATGGATAAAAGCCAGCTGCTTTATTCCGATGAAGCGGAAACAGGTATAACACTAATCCCTGTTGATGAAAATACCGGTCAAAACCAAATCGTTGTTGTTCCGGGAGCAAGCGCCACCATATCTACAGAGGAAATTTTGGGAATTGAGCCTCTAATAAAGGAGGCAGAGTACATACTGTTGCAGCTTGAAGTTAATCAGGATGCAAATGAGCATGTTATGGATCTTGCAATGCGGCACGGAACTAAAGTTATTCTTAATACTGCTCCTTACTCGCCCGTAACCGATGATTTTTTATCGAAAGCGTATATGGTTACACCAAACGAGGTAGAGGCTGACTCGATTACCGGCGTTGCTGTGTATGATTTGAACTCGGCTTCTCGTGCTGCAAAATATTTTAAAGATAAAGGTGTAAAGCATGTTATTATAACGATGGGTGACAAAGGTGCCTTTGTTTCGTCCGATGGCAAAGAGGAAATTGTGCCGCCGTTTTCAGTGAATGCGGTTGATACAACGGGAGCGGGAGATGCCTTTAACGGCGGATTACTGACTGCTTTGCTAGAAGGTAAAGATATTTGGGAATCTGTACTGTTTGGGAACGCACTTGCAGCCGTTTCTGTACAGCGTGTCGGTGCAACCGATTCCATGCCTTCCCGCCAAGAGATTTTAGATATGCTCAAACGTTAAGAACCCATAGCTATTGAGGATGGTTTATTAAAGCACAGGAGAATCAAATGAACCCAAAAATACTCTTAATGACCCCAAACATAAAAGGCACAAAAGGCGGGATAAATCGCATACAGCCCCCACTTGGCTTAGGCTTTTTGGCGGCGGTGCTAATCGAGCAAGGATACGAGGTCATAATACGAGATACAGCCCTTGAAGGGTACGAAACCCAACAAGAATTGACGGGAAGCACAGTGCTTATCGGCGAAACGGACGAGCAGATAGCCGAGTTTATCCGACAAACCGAACCCGCCATTGTGGGCATATCAATCACCTTTTCCAGCCTTGCGGATTCGGCGAAAAATATCGCCAAAATCACCAAAAATCTGCTCCCGCAAACGCCCGTTGTCGTGGGCGGCAATCACGTTACAAACACGGCACGCGACTATAACTTTGCCCATTCCAATAATCAACCCGCCTTAACAAAACTCTTTGAGGAACTGATTTTAGACGAAAATATCGACTACGCAATGATTGGCGAGGCAGATTTTGAGTTTCCGAAACTGGTGGAGTGTTTGATTAATAAAAACCGTGGCGGCGATATTTCAGAAATAAGTAACCTTGCCCACAAAACTCGGGG
>WRKF01000153.1 GCA_009778165.1 Defluviitaleaceae bacterium | reverse complement strand
ATATACCCCTCCATCTGTATTTTTGCTGTCCATAAATATAATATCATCAAAGCCGGACAATAGGGTGTCCCGGTAAAAAAGAAATTCGTCTTGTGCCCAATGTAATGCTTGCACCCATACAATCTATTTTACCATACCACTATAAAAAGGTGTACCTTTTTATAGTTGATATTTACAAAAGGTAAATGCCTAACACTCAAAAGTTTTAGTTGTTTTTTCAAGATTTTTTGCCCTGTAATAAATTTGTGCAACTTTCACCAAAAATGTGCATAATCATTATTTAAACGTTCCCTTTATTGCGTATTTTGCGAAAGGCATGATAGCAGATTATACTATATACACAAATGAGTGCTAGCTTACAAATGTGTTTATAGCAAAAATTTTATGAAACGGACGTGTAAGGTAATAAAATAGGGATTGTAAATCGTTTTTGAGTGTGGTAAGATGAGTATGTTTTCGTAATATCAACTATAAAAAGGTACACCTTTTTATAGTTGATTGGAGACCTTTTTATAGTCGTTATTCTCTCTTGCCTCTTCTGCGTTCCCTCAGCTTATGCACTCCAATCAGACACACGGACATTTTCCACTTGTTTCGATAACGAACATGCTATATAATGGGGTTATCTTTTCAATCACAGGACTTTTTATTTTTTTCTCACATAGAGTCTAGCATAGGGTGTGACATAGAGAGTGACATAGAGAGTGACATAGAGAGTTTCAAAGTTCGCATTAGAATAATATTTTTAGAAGCAATTTTTATCAATTTCTAAACGCACAACCGCCGCTTCATATAACAGAAGCGGCGGTTATTTTTTCAACGTATCATAAGTAAGTTAAAATACTAAAACTCAAAAAACAGGATCAAAGAGCTAGCCCCTTGCGGGGCGTGGGCAGCGGCCCCACGGTTTCACAACACAACACCTGTTTACCATAGCGTTAGTTGCCGTCCTTCGGGTAACCCTTTTAATATTCCTTGTGTTACCAACAGCTCCAATGTGGTTTTAGTTGCTTTTGTTCTTTCTTTAAAATCTTCAAGAGATGTAAACTCCCCTTCCAGCCTTTGGTTAACTATATTTTGCGCCACCGTTTCCCCCAACCCTTTAAGCGATGCAAGGGGTGCCATAAGCCCATCTTCCGTTACTATAAACTTACTCACGTTGGCTTTATAAATATCTAACGGCACAAACTTTAGCTTTCGCAAATACATTTCGTTTACCAGTTCCAGAGTGGTTTGCAGATTCTTTTCCGTTGCTGTTGGGTCGGGTATCTCTTTTATACGTTTCAGTTCTTCTATAACCCTTTCGTGACCAACACACATTAACTCATAGTCAAAATCCCCCGTTTTCATAGACAACACCGCTCCATAAAAACTGTACGGATGAAACACCTTGTAATAGGCTATACGCACCGCCATCATTACATATGCTACAGCATGACCCTTTGGGAAAAGGTATTTTATTTTTTTACAAGACTCTATATACCATGTCGGCACATCGTTCTTTCTCATCTCTTCTTCCCATTCCGGTTTTAGCCCCTTACCTTTACGCACATCCTCCGTTATGTTAAATGCCATTTTTTTATCAATACCTTTAGATATTAAATACACCATAATATCATCCCTGGTAGATATAACGTCTTTTAAAACACAAGTACCGTTTTTGATAAGAGCCTGAGCATTGTTTAACCAAACATCGGTGCCGTGGCTAAGCCCCGATATGCGCACCAGTTCCCCAAAGGTTTTTGGTTTTGTATCAATCAACATACCACGCACAAACCCCGTTCCAAACTCCGGTATACCCAAACTTCCCGTGTCTATATCCGCTTTTGTTAAGCCCAGAGCCTCCGGTCCGCTAAACAGGCTCAGCACGCTTTTTTCGGTAAGGGGAACAGTGTGCGGATCAATCTCCGTGAAGTCCCATAACATGCGTATTACAGTAGGAACATCGTGACCCAACAGGTCTAGCTTTTGCAGACGACCGCTTAGAGAACGATAGTCAAAATGGGTCGTTGTTACGGTCGCTCTTACATCGTTTGCCGGTCTCTGTACGGGAGTAAAGTCGTAAATGGAATGGGTTTGAGGAACAATCATAAGCCCCCCGGGATGCTGACCGGTGGTGCGTTTAACCCCCGTTGCACCAAGTTTTATTCGGTTTATCTCCGCCTTGCTAAGACTTAGCCCCTTTTCTTCTAAATATTTCATTGTGTAACCATAGGCGGTTTTGTCTGCAAAAGTGCTTATGGTGCCGGCTTTAAATACTTTGTCGCTACCAAAAAGCTCTTGGGCGTGATCGTGTGCTTGCTGCTGATATTCTCCGGAAAAATTAAGGTCTATATCCGGCTCCTTGTCCCCTTCAAAACCCAAAAAAGTTTCAAAGGGAATATCATGCCCTTCTTTTTCCAAAATTTGATTGCAGTTTGGACAATTTTTGTTGGGCAAATCGCAACCGCTACCCCCGGGATTATTTGCGATAAACTCTTGCACATCTGCCGAGTCAAAGTCGCTGTAGCAACAGTTTTTGCACAAATAATGGGCAGGCAAGGGGTTTACCTCCGTCACATTTGACATTGTAGCCACAAAAGAGGAACCAACAGAGCCACGAGAGCCAACTGCGTATTTATTTTCCAGAGAGCGTTTTATTAAAGTATGAGATGCCATGTACATAACGGCGAACCCGTTATTTATAATGGCATTTAGCTCTTTGTCTAACCGTTGTGCTACAACTTCGGGCAAATTATCACCATAGGTCGCATGGGTATTCTCCATTGTAAGACGGTGAAGTTCATCTTCGCTTCCGGCTATAGCGGGGGGGAACGTACCCTTTGGGATAGGAATCACATCTTCTATCATATCCGCAATTTTGTTTGTGTTGTCTATTACTATCTCCTCCGCCTTTTTTGGGGGTAGATAAGAAAACTGCTCCAACATCTCCTCTGTTGTGCGAAAATAAAAAGGTGGGCTAAAATCCCCTAACCCTTCTCCAAACAAAATTATTTTTCTGTATATATCATCTGCCGGATCAAGAAAATGAACATCTCCCGTGGCTACTACGGGTTTTCCCATCTCTTCCCCAAGATCCACTATTTTTTTGTTGATCTCACGCATATCATGCCCCTCAATATGGTCATAGTTTGTATGCGGTTGCACTTCAAAAAAATCGTATTTGTCGGCTATTTTGTGTATTTCATCTTCCGGCTTATTTTCCAAAATGCCGTTGTACAGTTCCCCCCTTATACAAGCTGTACCCAAAATAAGCCCCTCTCGGAAACGGTGCAACTCTCCTTTTGGTATGCGTGGGCGACTCGTTTTTGGTCTGCGGTTATTGCGATAAAAATATTTCACATGGGATAGACTAACGAGCTCATATAAATTGCGTAAACCCTGCTGATTAGCAACAAGTATTGTAGTATGGTGATGATTTTTTATTTTTGTCGTGTCAAAAAATTGACTGGCATAGCTATTTATCCCTTCCATATGGGTTATCTCCATGCCTTGCAATATTTTTGCACATTCCAAAAAAATACCAGCAGTTGCTTTAGCATCATCTAATGCCCTATGATGATTTTTTAACGGTATACCAAAATACTCTGCAACAGTGTTTAGCTTGTGGTTTTTTATGTTAGGAACAAGCAAACGGCTAAGCTCTACCGTATCCAACACAGTGTTTGTTAGCCTTTTGTTCAAAATACGGTTGGCAGACGTTCGTATAAACCCCACATCAAACCCCGCATTGTGAGCCACAAGCACCGCATCGCCACAAAACTCTAAAAACTGCGGTAAAACATCCTTTTCTTTCGGCTGTCCCGCTAGCATATCGTCTGTAATATTTGTCAGTTCTATAATTTTTGCACTAAGAGGCTCCTGCGGATCAATCAGACTGGAAAAACTGTCTATAATTTCTCCGTTGCGGATTTTTACAGCGCCCACTTCAATAACTTTGTTGATTTCTTTGGAGAGACCCGTTGTTTCTATGTCAAATACAACATATTCATCGTGCAAAGTTTGACCTTTTGGGGATTGTACAATGGCACTTTGATCATCTACAATATAGGCCTCCATACCATAAATTATTTTTATACCTTTTGCCTGACTAGCCTCCGGATAGGCTTGCACCACTCCATGGTCGGTAATGGCAATGGCGGTATGCCCCCAGGCCTTTGCCCGTTCTATATAGGCTTTTGCGGGTATTACTGCATCCATCTGGCTCATGTTTGTGTGAAGGTGCAGCTCTACTCGCTTTTTGGGAGCATTATCTTCCCTTCCTTTTACAGTTGTAGAGCAAATCTCCTTTCCCATAAGCACCAACTCTTTTGTAAAGCTATCTTGCTTGGCTCGCCCTTTCACAATAACGTGCTTTTTTACTGCTATTATATCTGCATAATTTTTAATATCTTCAGAGTTTGTAAAAAATTTCACATCGATAGATCCGTTGCCATCATAAACAGAAAACGTAAAAACAACTATATCTCCCCTATCTTTTATATCCACAAAAAATATCTGCCCCTGCAAAGCCATGTCCATCTCTTCCAACTTTGTGTTTAGGGGGGTAATGGGAGCTTTAATTGTATCCACAATTTTTATCCCACCGTACCGTTTGCCGACATTTTTTTTGTAGCCCGATTGGTTATTGTTATTGGTTTTTTGGGCTTTTTCTGCCGCAACCTTTTGACGTTCCCGTATCTTCTGTACTATTTGGGTTTCTTCGTTAGCAATATATTCGGCATATTCTTCCTGTTTGCGTTTTTGCTCTGTTTCGTCTGTAAACTTTACCGCAATATCAATGCCTAGACGGCGACGCAAAAACAAGGCAACATCATCTCCATTAAACATGCCGGCGTTTGCGGCATATATCGTTATCACTCCATTTTCAAAATGCCAATGCCCTTCTTTTAATGCTTGATAAAGCAATGGGCTTTTACTGCGGTAGTGGTTGGCTAAGTTTTCCCAATACATTTGTAATATTGCGTTTGTATCCCCTGTTTGTAATGAATAGCTGAGGTTAATATTAACCCGTTCAATATATGGGATACCTTTGCACAGAGCCTGTTCCCACACAGACAGATGTTCATCCACAATATTTGAAAAAAGAAGGTCAACATCCATTGTTTTTGTTGCTTTTTCAACCACAATACGTGTCACAACGGCATCTTTGCAAGGAATTTGTGGAATTTGTGCTTCGTCTGCCACATCGGCAAAAACTTCAAAAAATTTGTTTTGCATATTATTAAAGCTAACCTTTCTGCCCAAACCTGGTCGTTAACAAATTATACACCGCTCCAATCTTCCCTGCATCGTTGCCAAAAAAACATGGTTCCACGGTCCAGTTGCAAACACTGCGAGCTATTTTGTTAATCTGCACCGGTATATCTTCGTAAAAGCGTTTTTGAACACTTACCCCACCACCCAAAAGCACTTTTTGTGGATCTATGGCAGTTGCTAAGTTGTAAATCCCCCAAGACAGGTTGTTAATCCATTGGCTATAAATTTTTGCTATCTGGGGATCATCGATTTTATCAAAAAATTCTTTTCCGTTGGCGATTTCCAAAGATGTATGGTTGTTTGCGATCCACACGATAGAGGCTGTAGATGTTCCGCCAAAGAGTGCTCTACTGTCCGGATACATTAGCATTCCGTGAAACTCACCGCTACGACCGTGGCTACCTTTGTGCAATGCTCCGTTTATTATTATACCGCCACCAATGCCTGTGCCGATTGTTATACAAATCAGGTTGTCGCAATCACGACCGTTACCTAACCAGTGTTCCGCCAATGCTGCACAGTTTGCGTCATTTTCTAAAGAAACGGGTATGCGATATTTTTCTTCTAACATTGAACGGAAATTTGTAACTTTCATTAGTCCGGAAATAGCACCACTCTCAATTAAAACGCCCGTATCTCGTTCAAACACACCGGGTAAACTTAGGGCAATCCCATCCAGACTTTCATAACCCTCAATGGCCTCTTCAAAAGATTTCAAAACCATGTCTGTATCGTCGCACACGATTGCAATTTGACCACCCTGGTCCAACACATTGCCTTCATTGTCGTATAGGCCATATTTTAGGCTGCCGCCACCTGCGTCAATAGCTAATAATTTTTTCATTTTTGTATTCTCCCTGTTGTTATATACTGTTATAGCAGTTCCGTTTTAAATTAGCCCTTTAAATTCACACTAAAACTGCTGAATTTAGGAAGCTATTCCACTTAATTTCATTTTAGGAATGCTAAAAATTAAGCGGAATAGCTATAATGATATAATATCACAGATTAATCCCATTCGCAAGACAGAAAATAAAATACGAAATCTTACCCTATGGCTTTCTTTATCCCCTCCATTGCCTGCTCTACCACCGGCAATGGGCAACCTATATTCATTCGCATAAACCCAACACCCTGTTCGCCAAAAGTTGTGCCGTTATGCAACCATACTTTGCCTTTTGTTTTTATTATGCTATCTATCTCTTTTTGCGGTAGTTTCAGAGCAGAAAAGTTTAGCCACAGCAAATAAGTAGCCTCTACGGGGGGCAGGGTAATATGAGGCATATTTGTTTGCAGAAAATTCTGCACAAATTCAATGTTTCCTCGTATGTGATCCAACATTTGTTTGTGCCAATCGCCACCGTGTGTATAAGCAGCCTGACAAGCGGCAAGCCCCATTATCCCAAGCTGATGGTAGCCGCTTTTATCTATCTCATCTTTAAGTCTGTGTCGCAAATATATATTTGGTATAAAATTGTTAGATACTTGTAAACCGGAAATATTAAAAGTTTTTGAAGGTGCAGTGCTTACCAGAGAAAACTCCGCAAAACATGGGTCCACATCAGTAAAAACCGTGTGTTGCCCTTGAATTACAAAGTCGCAATGAATCTCGTCCGAAAGAACTATAACACCATATTTCTTGCAAATATCCCCCATGTGTTTAAGCTCACTTCTTGTCCAAACACGCATAACAGGGTTGTGGGGGGAACAAAGGATAAACATGCGTACATTGTTGCTTTTTATTTTTGCTTCAAAATCATCAAAGTTTATTGTGTACTTATTATTGTCATATATAAGTGGGCTGTCCACCACTATGCGGTCGTTTATGCGGATAGTGTGTTCAAAAGGATGATACACGGGTTTTTGTATTAAAATCCTATCCCCCTTTTTTGTGTAGGCTTTTATTGCCATTGCAATAGCAAAAACTACCCCCGGAGTTTTCACGAGCCAATCTTCTTTTGGACTGTAGCCAAAGCCGCTGTTAAACCAGCTGTGTACGGCTTCAAAATAGCCGTCAGTTGCATCGCTATACCCAAAAATGCCATGCTCCACAACTTTTTTTAAAGCATCCTTTATATTTTCCGGCATACAAAAATCCATGTCTGCAACCCACATCGGGATCGCATCGTCAGGAGCATCATAACGTGAGGGAAAGTCGTGTTTTATAGAGTTTGTGTTCTTACGGTCAATTATTTCATTAAAATTGTAAGTCATAAAAACCTCCTAATATCGCCTATACTGCTATTCCACTTAATTCTAGCCCTTTTTAAAAAAATTAAGTGGAATAGCTTCCTAAATTCAGCGGTTTTATCGTGGATTTAAAAGGCTATTTAAAACAACGGAACCGCTATATTGCTATTCCAGTTAATGCTTGCTCTAAGTCTGATTTCAAATCAGCAATATTTTCTATACCAACGGACAAGCGTAAGAGTCTATCGTTTATCCCGCGGGCTAACCGCTCCTCTTCCGGCACTTCACCGTGGGTATTTTCCATTGGGTAGGTCAGCAATGTTTCCGTCCCCCCCAAACTTTCTGCAAATGTAATAATTTTAGCCCCCAAAAGCACCTTGTGGGCAGTCTCTGCCGTGTCTACCTCAAAAGATATCATCGCCCCAAAACCGGATGCCTGTTTTTTCATTATATCGTACCCGGGGTGATTAGGCAGACCTGTATAATATACGTTTTTTATTTTTGGGTGCGTGGTCATCCATTGAGCAAGCTCCATCGCATTTTGCTGAGCTCTTTCCATTCGCAGAGCCAAGGTTTTTACCCCGCGTATTAGCAAAAAGCTGTCCATGGGAGCCAATGGTGCGCCAAATGTGGTGCGGATAAGTTTTATGGTGTCAAGCAAATCTGTGTCTTTGAAAACCAAAAAACCGCAGAGGGTGTCATTATGCCCTGCCAAATATTTTGTGCCGCTGTGTAGGACAATATCCGCCCCCAATCCAAGGGGTTGCAAAAAATATGGCGTAAGAAAAGTATTATCCACAATAAGAAGCGCCCCTTTTGGCATTATAGCCTTTACTGCCGCTATATCGGTCACGTGCATCATTGGGTTTGTTGGAGTTTCTATAAAAACTGCTTTTGTGTTAGGCTTTATTTTAGCTTTTATATCGCTGATATTGCCTGTGTTCACAAAATCAATTTCTACACCGTTTTTTTCGACAGTATATTTGTTTAAAAGGGTAATAGTACCACCATACAAATCTTCTGTAGATATTATATGGTCTTTAGAATCAAAAAGTTGAAAAAGTGTGGTAGCAGCAGCCATGCCACTAGTAAATGCCAGTGAACCTACCGCATTTTCCAATGTGGCAACCAGGGTTTCTGCGGCTTCTCTTGTAGGGTTGTGCAGACGAGTATAGCCGTACTCCGTCAAATCTCCTATCTGTTTGTGTTTGTAAGGCACAGTTTGAAAAATAGGCACATTGATTGAACCTACTTGATTAAATTTATCCTTAAAACCGTGTACACAGGCTGTGTCAATATTCATCATGGTTAACCTCAAACAAAAAGTTGCCGACAAGTGGGAATGTGAAATTATTCAGCACTCCCAGGATAAAACCATTTTGCTTGCCGGCAACTTTTAAGCTAATCTATTACTTTGTGTCCTGGTCCTCATCTTTAGAGTTGCAGCATTCTGAATCTTTGGTGTCAGAGCGTTCTGCCTGTTCGTCCATTTTTTTTGCGCTCTCGTTTAGGGTTTTGGACAAATTTTCTATTGCAACAGCCGTTTTTTCCATTGCAACTTTTGTTGCTTTTTTAAACTTGGGTTCTGTTTCTTTGTACGCTTTGTCCAATTTTTGCTTTAGATCCTTTGCGAAAGTATCTACAGATGCATAGAACTTGTCAAACTTTCTTTCCAAATCTTCCGCATTTTCGTTGTCAAAATCTTCGTAAGATTTGCCCTTGCCGCTTTGCAAAGAGTCCAGTAGTTTTATAGCATCGTCTGCATCTATTTTCTCTTCTCTTAGCATTTCCAAAACCATTAGTCTTTCTTCTTTTAGGTTATTCATTTTTTGCTCCTTTCAAGCTATATGTTTGTTTTTTGTTTTTTATCGTTGCTTATATTTATCTTCGGCGACCAAAACCGCCGCCGCTACTGCGGCCACCGCCGCCACCGCGACCGCTGCTGCGGCCAAAACCGCTGCCACCGGAGCGACCACCACCGCCAAACGGGGAGCTGTGACCGGTGTAATGTCTGGTTGGTGGGCGTGATGTGGGTGTGTTGTTGCCAAAGCCGCCACCGCTCCCAGGTGGTCGCCTGCGGTTTAATGGGCTTGGCATAAGCCACCCTGCCAAAAAACCTCCAAAACCGCCACCGCGCCTACGCCCCATCCCCATCGGCCGCCTGCGACTATTCCCGCCAAATATGGTAATGAACAGTATAACAAAAATCATTATCATAATCACGGTAATTATCGGACCGGAAATGTTTGCGGGGGCAGCTGGTGCTACTTCTGTAAATGCGGGTGTTTGTACGCCATCTGCCCCAAAAGGTGTTATTGCAGTTGTTTGCACAGGATTCAGAACATAATGATTATGAACGATATTGAAAATATTGTCAAATGCAGCCATAGCAGCTTGATCAAAATTCCCTGCATCAAACGGTGCTTCTATGTAGTTAAAAGCTATGCGGTCCAACTCTCCGGCTGTTAACACAGGCAAAATACCATCCCCAACCCTTATTTGATAGTCATCTTGTTGGGTTATGAACAGGATCAACACGCCGTTGTTAGCTGTGGCATCACCTATACCCCATTGGTTGAACATGTTTGTGGCAAATTGGTCCGCCGGCACACCATCAGTAAATTGTACTGTAGCCATTACTATCTGTGCGTTAGATATTTGGCTCAAATACAAATTGCGTTCAGTTATATGATTCGCAGTTTCACCGGAAAGCACTCCGGCAAAATCGTTCACAAAAAAATTTGCGGTATGCTGCGGTATTGCCCCGGCAAATGCTTGATATGGTAACAATACCAAAATCGCTAAAACAAAAGCCGTATAGGTAACTAACTTTCGAGATTGCCTTAGTAGTTTTTTGATCATACTATTGTATCTATCCCCCTTTAAATAGTTCTATTCAAATAGTTCTATGTTGTTTATGCCACGAACAGCAGCAATAATATTTGCGGGAAACTGTTGTAATGTTCCTGCGTTAAATTCTGATGCCAAGCTGTTAAAGCTACTGTTTTGGGTTATGAATACAGCAGACAGCACATCAGATTCTATTGCTCTGGTGAGTGCTTCATCTTCTGCTGCAAAGCCTGGGCTATTAGCCAGTTGGCTAATTTCATAAACAACATTGTTTTTTAATTGATAACGCAAGGCAAAGTCATTAGAGATGTTGCTATCAGCAATGTCTTGCAAAATCATCAGTGCCTGAGCAAGAGGTGCGGAATCTGCTTGCAAATTTCGCTCTGCTATCAACAGCATATTTTGACCCTGACCCCAAATAAAACTCAACTGGCTTTGTATTGAAAACTCGTTTTCAATTTCATAAAAGTATTGTACCACATTTTGCCTACTATTTAAAAGCCCCTGCCCACCCAAAACAAAAATAGAAAGCAAAATCAGTGTAACACTAAATATTATGCCAATTATTTTCAGTTTTCGTATTTTGTTTATTTCGTCCATATCATATGTCTCCCAAAAAATCTTTTAGCACTTTTATCTCAGCGGAAATATCCATTGCTTTGTCCTCAAACAGAGAATCAAGCTGGTTTTCAAAGGCTTTTACCATAGTAGGCATTATGCCCTCTATTTTTTCCTTTGTTGTAGAAATATTTTCGCCGGACTGACCTTGAGATAGCAGATGCTGATAACTTTCCATTAGCTTTATGGTGGTGGGCAGGTAATAATCCATAAAGCTGTTTAGATTTCGTGCTTTTTGTGGATATTTTTGAATAAAAGCAATTATTTTACTCAAAACTTCGGCTATTTGCCGAGCTTGTGTGCCGATTTTTGTGTTTTGTAGCTGCATTTGTTCGATTTTTGTTTCATTTTCTTTGCCTTGTTGTATATATTTATCAGCTAGCTCCACTCCTGTTGGTATCACTTTTGCTTTTACCATGACAACTTTGTCCGGGGCTATTATGCTTGTCAAAATAAGTATACCCACAGATGCAAAGGTTGCCACAAGCCAAGCCCCTAGTGTATACACAGGCATAACAAGAGCTACAACAAACCAAACTAAACCAACTGTGTAGTAGGGTAAATGGGATTTTATGCGTCTTTTTTCCATTGTGCTATTATCCTTATTGTAAAACCATTGCCGAGTGTGAATCCATAAATACTTGCATAAAACCGTCTATAATCCAATAGGACTTTTTGTCCAGGTTAAAACTTTCGTTGGCGGTGTATATTAAGGTACTCATAGAGCCATCCATAATATCCATTTTCCACACAGGCAGATTAATGACAACAGAGTGGTTGTTGTTATTGATTATTACCGCCAGCTTTTCATTTTTATCCCAACGACCGTAAGATATTACCCCATGCTCGTTGTGCAAATATTCCAATGAGCCTGTTTTAAGAGCAGTATGATTTTTGTGCAGAGCAATGGCTGCCCTGTGAAAAGAAATCATGCTCTTGTCCTCTTTGCCCCAGGGGTACGGGCGGCGGTTGTCCGGATCTGTCCAGCCTGTAAGACCGGCTTCATCTCCGTAATACAGGGTAGGGGCTCCGGGCCATGTCATTTGAAAAATTACGGCTTCATATAATATGGATTTTTGTATACCCATATCTGCACCCTCTGCTCCAACAGTGTGTAGCCGTCCCGTCCGCATATTTGTGCGGGTCAAAAAACGAGAGTGGTCGTGGTTACTAAGTTGGTTCATGCTAGTATAAACAGATTGGTAACTCATGCGAGCCATGTGATGCCGCATTGCACCTTCAAAAGCGGCAGTGTTGTTTAACATATCGCCTTTAAACTCCTCGCTATGTTTTTGCACTCCCGTCAAAAACCATGTGAGCGGTTCCATAAAAGCATCATAGTTCATTATTGTGTCCCATTGGTCGCCGCTAAGCCAAGGTTGACAATCTCCATAATGCTCTCCCAAAATAACTGCATCCGGGTTAGCTTCTTTTACAACACGGCGAAAATCACGCCAAAACTTGTGGTTAAACTCTTGGCTTTGCCCTAAATCTGCTGCCACGTCCAACCGCCATCCGTCTGCATTATAGGGTGGGCTTACCCATTTTTTGCCTACTTCCAACATATAGTCGTATAACTCTTGGGATTGTTCAAAATTAAGTTTAGGGTGGTTAGAATGCCCCCACCAACCGTCATAGGCTATGTTGTTTGGCCAGGCATCATCGTACCATTTAAAGTAATCCACATATGGGCTGCTTTTGCTTTCATATGCCCCTTTTTCTTTGTAAATCCCCTCTTTGTTGAGCCATCTGTGAAATGCACCGCAATGGTTAAACACGCCGTCCAATATGACTTTAATACCGGCATTGTGGGCATGTTCTACTAATTTAGCAAATAGCTCGTTGCTAGCTTCCAAATTGGTTATATCTGTTGTGCGTTTTATGTGCATGGTAGCTTTTTTGTTGTCCGGTTCAAAGGGGCTTACGGTTTTGCCGCCATCTTTTAAAATCACGCCAAAATGCGGGTCAATGTAGTCATAATCTTGAATATCATACTTGTGACTGCTGGGAGATAAAAACACGGGGCTAAGATAAATAACGTCTATACCCAAGTTTTTTAGGTACGACATTTTGTCTATTATACCCTGCAAATCTCCGCCATAAAATGTGACGAAATCTTGGTTAGTAAGAGGAGCTTCCCAATTATCTTCACCTTTTGCCATAATCCCCAAATAGGAATATTCTTTTGTTATTACATCGTTGGAAAGATCCCCATTGTAAAATCTGTCAACAAAAATATGGTACATAACAGCCCCTTTTGCCCACTGGGGAGACTGAAACCCGGGAAACACTTTAAAATTATACATATGGTCCAAACTAGGTTGTGTACCCTGCTTGTTGTAGTAGTATGTTTCGTTGTTTTTTACGATAGAGTAGTAATAAAGAGCGCTGTCGTTAAGGGCTATTTTGTACGTATACGTGTCAAATAGATTGCTGTGGGGCTTTTCTTTTATCATTTCGTGTTTAGAGCCGTTTATGTGCAGATAGACTGCATCCGGGTTGTTTTTTATTGTGCGTATTGTAAATGTAATAGGCTGCCCTTGTTTTGGTTCAGGAGGAGAAAGGAAACTCTCGGTTTCATCGCTATAAATACCGTTTACAATAAGCTGGTTTTTGACAATTGTTTGCACATCTAACATGTTTGAAGACGTAAGGATTGCAGTTTTTTCACCCATGGAACCTCCCTTTTTTGGTTTTTAATATAGCAAATTAACTTTTCGTTGTCCCTCTTAAATTCAGAAAGATTAATTTGCTTTCCTTTGATGTTAGAACCTTAATTTAGCACTTTTGTTGTTTTTGAAATGGGACAACCTCCGGGAAAAGTGCTATAATTTTATTACACCTTAGTCTAATATTCTACCATGTTTTTAAAATATAGGCAACCTACACAATCTTAAATGGATTTATATTACACCGTTTATTGTGTACAAGCTATAAAAATACCCTTTTTGTGCATATAACTCATCAAATGTGCCATTCTCTATGAGTTCCCCATCACGTAAAACCAATATTTCATCGTACTGCTGCAACATGTTTTTGGAATAACGATGTGTTACAGAAATACACCCTATGTTTTTTGCGTTTAGCAGGGATTTTTCTATATTATGGGCGGTTTCGCTATCTAAATTGGACATTGCCTCGTCTAAAACTATATACTTGCTGCCTTTTATTAATGCACGAGCAATCGCAACACGCTGTCTTTCCCCGCCGGAAAGGTTGTTTCCTGCTTCCCCCAACTTTGTTTGAGAACCTTTCGGCAATTTTTCTATAAGATTCTCCAAATTTGCACCTTTTACTGCTTCTTCATACTCTGTATCAGAATACGGATTATACAACACAATATTATTGTGGAGTGTATCGTCCAGTATAAATACACTTTGGTGCATCATTGTCATATTGTTATACAAACTTTCCCTATCTATATTACGGATATTGTGGTTGTTTATTAGTATATCTCCGGTGTAGTTATCATAATACCCCATTATGAGCTTTGTTAGTGTTGTTTTTCCGGAACCGGAATGACCAACCAACGCATATTTTTTCCCAGCTTTAAATGTGTAACTAACATTTTTTAGTGCTGTGCTTTCCGTTTGCTCGGATTCATAATCAAAACTTAAATTATTGATTAATATATCAGTTTGTTCGTTGTCTATTTTTTGCGGTCTTGGCGTTGTGTCTTTTAGCTCCATCATAGAAATGACTCTTTCGTTTATTTCTTTTGCGGATTTTATTTGGCCAACACATTGAGAAACAAGGTTCATTGGGCTAATTATGCCTGCATTAAGCCCTACTATAGCTACAACACCACCTACAGTAATTTCTCCTAAATAAACAAAATAACCGCCCACCAGATATGTAGAAAACTGCAATAACATTGCAATACCGCCGGTCAACGTTCCAATATTTGCACTTGCTTTACCAACATCATGAGAGGCTTCCATTTGCCTTTTTGCAACCCCTTCATATCTCGGTTCTATATTTTTTTCCACTCCAAAAGTTTTTATAACCTCAAAACCTTGTAAATAGTCTTTTACCTTTTGATTTGCCACTATGTTTCTCATACTAAGCCTTGTTTGTGCTTTTACAAGTTGTTTGGAAAACACTACGGGGCCCAGTAATGTTAAAGAAGAGGCAGCGGCAGCTATTACAGCTATTACCGGGTGTATAACTGCCATAGCTGCAATTGCTATAACAACCATTGAGGAAAATTTTATCGTTTCCGTTATGGCGGAAAAATAATCTCGCGAAATTGTTTCTATATCGTTATTTAAAACCGAAATGTATTTAGCGCTGTTTTCTTGGTTAAAATCCGATATTTTTGTACCCAATAAAGCCTTAAACAAGTCCGTGCGAATTGTGAATTTCATTTTGCTTGTGAAAAACGAAACTGCACGTGCCATAACTGCAATTAATATTGCAAATAGGATAACAAATCCTGCCATGTATGGTATAGTTGCAAACAGGTTATTTAAGTCCTCTGTTACAATAGCATCTATTATGTGCATTGTAAGAAGTGGTGTTAAAATTCCGATGCTCTGACCCAAAATACCTGCAAGCACTGTAAAGGCAAATAACCATGGGTGTGCAAATAAATATTTTTTCATAGTAAATACCTATAGCGAAATGACTTAAAAACCGATAAACGATTTTTAAGCTATTTCGCATCCACGGATTGGAAAGACGTTTGCTATACCATCTAATCGCCTTTAGTTGCAGCTATAATGTCATCAAGTTCGGACGTGTCCATTCCCGTCATTTCAGCAATTTTTGCCAAATCTTCCGGATTAGCTGTGATCACTTTTGTATCACCGTACCTTTGTTTCATCTCCTCAATAAATTCGGCTTGGCTTTGACCGGGTTTTGGTTGTGCCATCATTATTTTTGGTTTGTTCGGCTTTTCGTTTTTGTCTTTAAACAGTTTTTTCAACATGGTTCAATCTCCTTTCTGATTGTTTGTGTGGTTGTGTCAAGGGACTAGCCCCTTGACGTAACCCAATTTCTAGATGTATCTATGAATTCATTATATTAAAAGAGGATTTGTTTTTCAATAAACCATTGGTTGAGTTTTGATTTGATGACAAAAAAATTGGCATCGCTATATAGCAATGCCGTATTCCATTATCTTTCCTTTTCGTCTTTTCTCCCAATCGGTATGCCTATTGCAAAAGGTAAAATCGCCCCAAAAATAGACCATCGCACAATCGTTGACAACAATTCATTGTCAAATCCGAAAATTCTTTCTGATGCAACACCACCTGCGGTGCTAGCAACAGCCGTTATCACAACCACTAGCACAAACAGCACAATCCTATGCCTCCGGTTTTCCAGCTTTGAAAGAACTTTCTCTGTATACCGCAATTTGATGGCTATTAAGGTGAAAATCACTCCGAAAACTACCGAAAAAACTATCGAAAAACCCAAACTTGCTAATATATTCATACGTCTACCTCCTTTTTTACGCCACCACCATCGAAATTTTTCAACAGGCTCTTAATGGTATTATAATTATAAGTGCAAAAAAAGTCAAAGTCAATTCGCAATCTTGATTTATTACTTATAGCAAATTACTTATAGCAAACGCTCTTTACTTCTGCACCGTAAATGTGTATAATAAATTTCACATACAAAGAAAAAATGCCCAAGGGTGCATGGTGTACGAATCAGGGGCAGTCTTTAACCTAATAGGGAGGTTTTTATGAAAAAAATGATATTGAGTTTATGCATGACAATAGTAATCATTCTTTTGAGTGGTTGCACAAATGGGGTATACATAGGGGGCGTTTACCACGCAGCACAGCAAAACGAAGCTGACAGTGCGGTTGCTCCTGTTTTGCTTACGGACGCAACGCCTGACCAACCAATACCCTTGAGTTTTCCGATAAGTATCCCAATAGACAGCTTAGTAACAATGACAATCCAAGACATCACGCCAAGCGGACTTTCGTTCTTTTTTGAGAACAACACGTACAAAGAATTTATATACTTCCCTCGATACGCCCTATATATCCGCCAAAACAATGCGTGGCAGCCTGTTGAGCCGATAATTGATTGGGCGTTGTTTCCTGACATTGTATTTGGCATTTTGCCGCACTCGACAACAGAAATAAGGACGATTGACTGGCAATGGCTGTTTGGAGAATTATCGGACGGCGTGTACAAATTTCAAAAAGAGATTATATTTTTGCGTAGCCCGGGCGATTTTGACGTTTTCGTTAGGGAGGGGCGTTTTTCATTATTTGACAATGTGGCGATTGTGTTTACGGAAGCACGGTTTCCTGACCAACCACCGTGGGGGAGTTTTCCGCCCGTGCAGGGTAATATGCAAGGAAACAGCTTATCCGTAACAATGACGCTCCAAGACATCACGCCGAGCGGACTTTCGTTCTTTTTTGAAAATAACTCGGACAGGGCGTATACCCACAGCCCAGTCTACACGCTATATGTCCGCCGAGATAATGCGTGGCAGCCTGTTGAGCCGATAATTGATAATTCGATGTTTCCTGCCCTTGGACTTGTCCTTTTTCCGCACTCAAAAACGGAAATAAGGGCGATTGACTGGCAATGCTTGCTTGGGGAATTGCCGGACGGCGAGTACAAAATTCAAACAGAGATTAGACGTTGGCGCTCTCTGGACGATTTTGACATTTACGTTATGGAGCAGTATTTTTCGTTGCCACAAGACGATGCCTTGGATTATGCGGGTTTTCTTGAATTGCTGGCGGCGAACGGCTTTTTGGTGGAAGAGGGGCAGGAAAGGCGGGGTGGCACAATAGACTCGCCGTTATCCACTGTGCAAAGATTTGTTTATGTTGACGACGAAATGCTCCGAGTTGAAATTTACGATTCAAACGAAATTATGGAAAGGGCGGCATCTTTGATTGGCGTACACGGTGTAGCCGACCCAGATTTTCCCGGCTTCCTAACTTTTATGGTAACGTGGATGCCTGAGGCTTCTCCGCGTTGGTTCAAACGAGATTTGCTGATTGTTTTTTATGGTGGGAACGACAGCCGCATTATAGATTTTCTCGTGGAAAATCTCACTTTTTTTGTAGGATTTGATATAGATGTGGATGAATAGCTGCATGCCCAATTATTCAAGGGTATATCATATAATTAAGAGATATAAAATGAGGTATTCACATGCTCGAAACTGTACAAACACATAAAACAGGCCATACAGAAGCTGAAAAAGCTCTTTGGCTTGTATATGTCATACAATACACAGCCGAAGAACTTGAAAAGCCCATAACTGAAACCGCACGGCTTCTAAATACATATGGGTTTATTAAGAAGGTGCTAGACGGATATGAAGCCTTTCATACGCAAGGCTTTGAATATATGGCTGAATTACTAACGTCCGAGCTGCAAGAAGCACAAAGGATGTGATTATGTGGATTGGTTAATTATATGCGGATAAGTAAAAATCCAGAGGAGCGCAAAGCTGAAATATTGGACGTTGCCGAACGCCTTTTTACCACAAAGGGGTATAACAAAACAACAATATCAGATATTTTGGATGAAATCAGCGTTGCAAGAGGGACTCTATATTATCATTTTAAATCTAAAGAAGAGATGATGGATGCTATTATTATGCGTATTGTAAACGCAAATGTGGCTGTTGCCAAAGCCATTGCTCATGATGATAGTTTGTCGTGCTTTGCAAAAATACTACAGATTTTGTTTTCACTAAAGGCTGATAATAAAGATAGCAAAGAAAAAATAATCGACCAGCTGCATAAGCCGGATAATGCAGAGATGCACCAAAAAAGTTTGGTTATGACTGTTTTGCACATCGCCCCCATTTTATCTCAAGTGGTAGAGCAGGGTGTGTGCGAAGGAGTTATGGCTGTGGAATATCCCTATGAAACAGTAGAATTACTGCTTGCTTCTGCTGTTGTCATATTTGACGGTGGGTTGTTTCCGAATGAAAAGGAAATTCTAACAAAAAAAGCCTTTGCTTTTGTCAGCATGGCAGAAGCCGCACTTGGTACAAAAAAAGGTGATTTAAGCGAAATTGTAAAACTAATTATGGGATAAATGTTCGGTATGGACATATCCCTATAATTTTTGAACATTACTGACTGTCGTTCAGTCAAAAAGATGGAAGGGGGATTACGCAATGTTTGGCAGACTATTGATAAAATATATTTTAAAAAACAAGGTAATAACAGCGACATTATTCCTGTTTATACTGGTTTCGGCAATGCTTGTATCAAGTGCGGTACACATTGTTATAACGCTGTTTGGCTCTATAGACAACCTATTTGAACAAGCTAGGCCGCCCCATTTTGTACAAATGACTTCGGAGGAAATTAACCGATACGAAATTGATATATTTGCACAAAACAACCCATTGGTTGAAAGTCATCAGGTGGTTGATTTACTTGGGATTGATGGAGCAAATATCTATATAGGAAATAATACGGAGTCCAAAAGAGGAAGTATCATAGATAATAGCTTTGTTATACAAAACAGCCTATTTGATTTTTTGCTTGATACCGACAGCAATATAATTCAAGTAAACAATGGGGAAATAGCCGCACCCATTTTTCATATGCAACAATATGATTTGCAGATTGGCGATACAGTTAGGATTGTAGACGGCGATTTTGATATGACCTTTACAATTACTGCCTTCGTTCGGGATGCGCAGATGAATCCGTCGATTGTAACTTCAAAGCGTTGGGTTATAAGCGAAAGTGATTGGCAAAAATTGTATTACAATGCTCCCGAAATGGAACATCTAATTTCTTTTCGGCTACACGATGGAGCCGCAATAGGCGAATTTGAAGCTATGTATCAAGCAAGCAATCTGCCACAAACTGGCATAGCTATAACATACCCTCTTTTTCGTATGTTAAATGCCATTACAGATGGGGTTTTGGCAGCAGCTATTGCGTTAATCAGCCTAATACTTGTAACTATAGCTGTGCTTTGCTTAAATTTTACCCTAATCGCGTCTATTGAAGAGGATTTTAGAGAAATTGGGGTTATGAAAGCAATCGGTATAAATGGCAAGGAAATTCGGCGTTTATATATGGTGCGATATATGGCAATAGCTACCGTTGCCTGTATCTTGGGGTATGGCATTGCGTATTTTGCAGGCGGGTTATTTACAGCAAATATAGCTCTCTATATGGGCAGTCTGCCCGAAACCATATGGAGCAGAGCGTTACCTTCTTTAGGTGCTTTGGTTGTATTTTTGACCGTTACGGCATTCTGTTCCTTGATACTGCGCAAATTCAAGAAAATATCTGCGGTTGAGGCTATGCGGGATATTAAAGTGGCTACAGGAAAGGCGGTCGGGAGTTTTCGGCTAAGCCGTAGCAATTTTAAAAATATCCATATCTTTTTGGGGGTTAAAGCTGTCTTGAACCGATTTAGGATGTATTGGATTTTATGCTTTATATTCATTGCTGCGATATTTTTGATGGTTGTACCCATTAATCTCCTGAACACACTACAATCCCCCGACTTTGTTACTTATATGGGTGTAGGGCGTAGTGATATTCGCATGGATATAGCCACAAGGCAAAATGAGGATATTGTAATCCGATACAGAGAAATAGACTATTTTTTGAGCAGTCATACCGGTATAACAAATCATGCGGTGATGGTAACGGCGGCGTATAGGGTATTGAACCAAGATGGTTTATTTGAAAACATAAGGGTGGAGATAGGCGATTTTTCGGCGTTTCCTCTCAATTATACCGCAGGACACAAACCCACATCACCTGGTGAAATCGCACTTTCTCATATGAATGCAGTGGAGTTTGGTGTTAATATAGGCGATACAATCACACTTCTTGTTGGAGATGAACAGCATAGTTTGACCGTAGTTGGCATCTATAACGACATCACATATGGTGGCAGAACAGCAAAGGGATTGTTGCCCTATCTGCCCGAAAATATCTTATGGGTGGTTATCAACATAGCGGTTGCAGAGAGCGTATCTGTACCTATGCTTGTGGAAGAACTTGGGATGATTTTTCCTAATGTTTCTATTACAAGCATAGATGAATATATATCCCAGACTATGGGCGGGTTGATAGGACAATTATCCGTTGTGGCAATTTTGGGGTTTGGTTTGGGCTTGCTGTTATCGGCGCTAATTACTGCCATGCTCTTTAAAATGTTGATTGCAAAAGATATATCGCAAATTGCCATAATGCGTAGCATAGGAATACCTTATAGAAGCATATGTTTGCAATATGTTGCACAGGCAGCGACTGTGCTGACTGTCGGCCTTGTAATAGGCAGTATCGCCGCAGTGGTTTTGGGGCAGGAGCTTGCAGGTATGCTTATACCCGGTGTATCTACCATGCGGTTTATAATAAACCCTGTGTTAAGCTATGTGGTTAGCCCTGTTGCTCTTGGTTTGGTTGTGGTTGTTACTGTGTTTGTAAGTTGCGTATCGGTTAAAAAAATAAGTGTTATGAAAATGACACGATAGAAGCGTTAGAGAGGTTTTTATGAAAAATATTTTGGAAGCGAAAAGGTTAAACAAAGTGTATGAAATTAGCAAAGAGAACAGTTTGCAAGTCTTGCGTGATGTGGAAATTTCCATACCACAAGGCGAATTTGTATCCGTTATGGGGGCATCCGGTTCCGGAAAGTCCACGCTTTTATATAATATCAGCGGTATGGATAGAGCTACTTCGGGCAGTATACTCCTTTGTGATGAAGAGATAAGCACTATGGGCGAAGATGATTTGTCGGCGTTAAGGCTCGAAAAAATGGGCTTTGTCTTTCAACAAAGTAATCTGCTTGCAAATCTCAATATTTTAGACAATATAGTCTACCCCGGTTTTGCAGCTAAAAAGGTTAATCGCAAAGATATAGTTATTGCCGCCAAAAAGCTAATGAGCCGAATGGGTATATCTGCTCTTGCAGACAACGACATTACACAGGCTTCGGGCGGTCAGCTACAAAGAGTGGCTATATGCCGTGCCTTAATAAACGACCCAATAATCCTGTTCGGGGACGAGCCGACAGGGGCACTCAATTCTAAAGCCGCAAATGACGTTATGGATATATTAACCGATATTAACGGTAATGGTACGACAATTATGCTTGTTACTCACGATGCAAAGGTTGCAGCAAGAACGGAGAGAGTATTTTTCATGGCGGACGGGATTATTAAGGGTGAATGTCGGCTAGGTAAATCGAATAAAGAACAAAACCCCAAGGCACGAGAAAAACACCTTTCCCAGTGGCTTGAGGAAATGGGTTTGTAGTTTTTGTGATTTACTGTTACAATATACTCGCAAGCACAAACATCCCAAGAAATTGTTTTTTATTACACTGAAAAATCTCAAAACTTACGTTAGTGGTCTCCCCATTCCAGTATATTTCCGTTGGCATCTATTGCTGCAGCCCTTTTATCTGCTGCTGAAATATATATTATATTTTCTAATATTTGCTGGGGGACTTGGTGGGCATCAGTAATGCCTGAAATTTCGCCAGTTCCTAGCTCTCCAAAGCTATTAGAGCCAAAAGACCATACCGTGCCATCGGTTTTTAAAACTAATGTATAGCTTACACTTCTAATATTAGCGGCAGGACTAACAGATACCCTTGCTACATCATCCATTATGTGTATGGGTTTGGTTTGATGCGTTGTTGTGCCATCTCCTAGTTGTCCGTGTTCGTTCCAACCCATAGCCCATAGGCTATTATCGTCTTTAATTGCCATCAAATGCAGATTGCCAACTGATACATATCTAACATTTTCCATTATTTTTATAGGCTCAATTGTGCCTTGAAGTATTGGGTGGTCTGTAGCACTAAAAATGCCAAAACTGTCAAAGATGGAAGTATATATATCTCCTTGCCAAATACCGCCCCAAATCCACAGGCTTCCGTCGGTTTTTATTACAGTGGCTCTATCATCACTTAGAGAAATAGATTTTACATCGTCCATAATATGAGTCGGCTCATATTGAACCACATTAATTTGTACATCTAGCCCTATAAGTATAGGATAAAGAAAATTCCACCCCCATCCCCATAGGCTATTATCACTTTTTATAGCCATCGAGAGATGGCTTGCACTCGAGATAGCAACAACATCTTCCATAATTTTCATGGGTTCAAGCTGCATAAATGCAAAAGTTGATAATGGGGGCCTAGCCAATTGCCCAACACTGTTGTTGCCCCAAGCCCACAAAGTACCGTCTTCTCTTAGTGCCATTGCAAAGTTACTCCCTGCCGTAACATAAACAACTTGGTTCATAATTTTTACAGGCTCGTGCCCATCGTTGTTTTCAAGCATTGAAGTGAATGTG
>WRKF01000152.1 GCA_009778165.1 Defluviitaleaceae bacterium | reverse complement strand
TTTCGAGCTCCTTTCGTTGGTTTTATTTATTTTTTTCAAAGTTTCGGGAGTTTTGTTTGTTAGATTCTTGAAAACCTATTGAAACTAAATTTCCGTGATGCCTATTATAATATACAATTATAATATCATACACACCTTTATTTTGTCAAGGTCAAGAATCGTGTCTTTTGAGCACAACAAACGCCTGAAGAATGGCTTGAATTCGATTTAAAACGAAACGAGATAATATTTGAGAAAAGTGCTATAGTTGGGAGTATCAGCACTATAGCACTTTTCTTAACGGTTGTCCCAACTTTAAAAATCACAAAGTGCTGAATTAAGAAAAGCAAATTTGCTATAAATCAGTCTGCTTTTTTCATTTTCGCAAACCTAATCATCAGGCACACAAGTAGTGCAAGAGTTATGCCGCCGGCAATTAAGACTACACTCCATATAGGCATGTTCCGGTTGCCGAGCCAAAGCTCAATGCCAAAGCTGCGTGCAACCTCTCCGGCGAGCATTTCATGCGTCATGGGCGTAACTTCCCTCATATTGTACAAAAACGCAATTCTTGATAAAACTGTTATTTGCATAAATGGCAGTGCGGAAAAAATATTGCCTACTACTTCCCCAAACATACCGATAGGAACATATGCACCGCTAATAAAACCTATCCCCGTTCCCGTAATTGCCCCTATAGCACTAAGGCTTTGCTGTGTTTTAAAAAAAGATACAAGCAAAAGCATAAAGACATTAGCGAAAACAATCGCCCCAATTGTCACAAATAAAACCATTACAGCTTGAACGAATGTAAATCCAACACCGTATACAACAAAGAAATAAATTTTAAAAAACAGTATAAGCCCCGCAAGCATGGTAAAACAAACAATAAAGGAACTGACCAGATACGAGGCAAGCAAGCTGTTGCGGCGGATTGGCGAAACCAAGAAGTCTGAAAGTGTGTTGTTCTCACGGTCTGCAACCATTAACCCAAGTGTGGTTAAGGCAATAGATACGGCAGCAATAGGGATAATGGCAGAAAACATAAGGCTATCCACAATCCATTGAAGATGCAGGCGTTCCACATATAGCCCCGGTATGTCCCCCATCATTTGTTCCCAAATATCTGTGTACATTTGCCTGAATATTGCAAAATGCAAGACTACTAAAGCAAGAACCGAAAGCAATGAAAAGAAAATATTTCCTTTGGTACGGTAGAAGATTTTTATATCACGCCTAACAAGGCTTGTTAAGTTGTTCATTGTGCAGCCCTCCCTACAACATTTAAGAACACACTGTCCATATTTCCTTTTTCCATTTCAAAGCTGTCAAGATAAGGTCTTACTTGCGGTAGCATCTCGATGGAATCGGTACCGTTTTTCATTTTCACAATATAGGTATCTGCAACAAGTTCATAATTTTGCAGATACTGCTCCAACTGGGCGTTACAACCGGGTTTCACCACAAGGCGTAGTGTATCGGAAGAATACTCTGTTTTTAGACGCTGCGGGGTGTCTATAACAAGAACTTTACCTGCATCCATTATTGCAACTCTGTCTGAATGTTCTGTTTCTTCCATATAATGTGTGGTTAAAAACACTGTCATTTGAGATTCTTTGCGGATCTCTTCTATTGTTTCCCATAGCTCAATACGGCTTTGTGGGTCTAGCCCTGTGGTTGGTTCGTCTAAAAACAGTATTTTTGGTTCGGCAAGCAGAGCACGGGCAATGTCGCATTTCCTTCTTTGCCCACCGGATAACCTTGCGTATCTTCGGTTCAGAAAATCCGTCATGGAAAGACGCTGTGCAAGATAGTTCAAGCGTTTTTTGGCAGCCGTTTTATCCAGACCATAAAATGCCGCCCGTGAAAGTACATTTTCTTCTACAGTAAGCACAGAATCTAACACACTACCTTGGAACACAACACCAATGCTTTTGCGAATCGCATCATCATCTTTGCCAAGTGTCAGTCCATTTAGCGTAATGTTGCCGCCTGTTTTTGCGATAAGTGTACAAATCATATTTATTGTCGTGCTTTTTCCTGCGCCGTTCACACCAAGCAAGCAAAATAACTCGCCGGGAGATACTTCAAAATTAATTTCATCTACAGCATTAATATCTGCACTGCTGTACCGTTTAACAAGATTATTTACTTGCAATATAGGTCTACTCATAGCTTTCCTCCTAATTTTTCGTTTATTTTTTTTATTTTGTATTTCCATGTGCAGTACTGTATAACCCAGACCACCGCAAACATTATGGTAGCGATGCAAAAAAAGATTACAAACCCCCTAAAACTTCTCTCTATCCAGTGTGAGAAATATGCAACGGGAAACATTGTGATAAATACGACGAAAAAATGCGTTCCCGTTTGTTTCAGCAAACCCCAATCTTCCATATCCCAAACAAGGATTGCAACACTGTTAACAAATCCCATCACAGCAAAAAGTGCTGTTTGGAATATAACTGCGCTAATCTCATTTTCAAACTGATTCATAAGGGTGTAAACAACGGGTGAATAATCACCATCACGAACCAATAAAGAGATAATAATGGTAATTACATACCCTACTGATATTCCGTTCGGAATACCCTTTAACCCGCTAAGGAACATTTGTTTTTTCATTATCAACCACCTCACATTCCCAGCACTTTTTTTATATTAGCAACATATCGTCTGGAAGCATAGCTTGTTGTGCCGTTAGATAGTGTTATTGCGATAGTTCCCGTAATGCTAAAGTCAAATTTTTTTATTGCTCTCAAGTTTAAAATTTCTGATTTGCTGATACGGACAAATTGCGTTACATCCAGACGGCTTTCCAACTCATAGAGCCTCATACGCAAAACATACTCATCATCCTTTGTTTGGGCAAATACTTTTTTGATTGCGGAATAAATACGAATAATTTCAGATATATCTAAAATTTTCATAACATCTTCTTTGAACCCGTATAATGTCTTCCCATCCGCATCAGACAACCTTTGTATGATATTATGAACTTCGTCTGTTATCTTGTCTGTGCGGATAATCACTTCTGGTTCTTTGCTGTTTTCGTCAATTTCTACTCGGACTTTCTTTTTCATCTGACACCTATACCTACCTTCCCCTTATGGCAAATTTTACTTGCAATTTTATTTGTCTAAGTTTTCATCACGTTGTCTATTATAGAGAGGTTTTTACTCCATTGCAATAATTTTTCGATAAGCGGTATGTCTAAAAATATAAACGGTATAGCAGTTTCGTATTTAATTGTCCTAATAGTTGAAATTTTCACGTTCGTTGACCAATTAAGCAAACCATGATATAATTTCTTACAAATAGCATCCTAAAATTTAGCAGTTTTGGCCTAGCTTTTGAGGGGTTAGTTTAAAATAGAACTGCTATATACAAACAAGGAGGAAAAATCCATGAGAAACAAAAGAGCTAAAAATGTGTTCTTTGCTGTGAGTGCGGTTCTTTTTGCGTCGGTTTTAGTTGCTTGTGCCAACAATACCAATGTTCCTGAGCAAGAAGTAATAATGAGTCCGGTGGCAACATTAGCACTAAACCAAACTTTTACCCCAGGTACTTTTACCGGTGTGGGCGAAGGTGGTTACGGTGGTACTGTAACTGTAGACGTAACTTTTACCGCAACCGAAATAACTGACATTTATGTCGTAGAACACAACGAAACAGAAGGTTTTGCAAATTTGGTAATCCCAACAATGACAAATGCTATACTTGAAAACCAGTCAACAAATATCGATGTTCTTGCCGGTGCCACGTTGACATCTACCGCAATGTTAAATGCAGTTGCCAACGCTATTACCCTTGCCGGCACAGACCCGAACCTGTTGGTACCCGGTGTTCATGCAACAATTCCAACCAACACCCAAGCCGATGTGGTGGTTGTTGGAGCAGGGCTAAGTGGGTTAACAGCCGCTATTCACGCTGCCCAAAACGGTGCTTCGGTTGTGGTTATCGAAAAACTTAGCATACCCGGTGGTTCTTCTGCTTTTGCTTGGGGCGGTATTGCTGCAAGCGAAACCCTCTTTCATGAGCAAATGGATGAAATGCCATCCGCAGCCACAAATACAGCTTTTATTGCTGATTTGATGAACCAAGGTGCAAGTGTTCATCCGGACACCGGTTACCCCTTCCTTGAAAGAGTTGAGCAACTCGTGTTAAACTCTCACCTTCGTATTAGCTGGTTGTATGAACTCGGACACGAGTTTGGAGTTTCCGGTCGTTCCCACGGTGTACCCCCGGGAGCCCCTACAGGAGATGGTGCAGGAACTCACCACATAAACTTTCTTATGAGCATTTTAAACAACTTTGAAATCCCTATATATTTCAACACTCGTGGTGTTGAGCTTGTAACCGAAGATGATGCAGTTACGGGTGTAGTGGCTGATACTGCTTTTGGTCAAGTTGTTTTTAATGCAAACGATGCTGTAATACTTGCTACAGGCGGCTTTTCCCACAATCAAGAGCTGATGGAGCGTTTTGTTCCCAACGCCGCAGAGTTTGTGCAGTTTTCTATTGCTGGAACAGGAAGTGCCGGTGACGGCATAATTATGGCGGAAGCTGTAGGTGCTGTTCCTTGGCCTTACCAATGGCCACTCGGTTTTGGGCTTATTACCCCATCCGGACCCGGAGCACCTTTCCCTCGTTTGCTGTTTGGTCCCGGCAACCCTATTTTAGTAAACTACCAAGGCAACCGTTTCGTTAATGAGCAGGCTGCTTTTTCTGTACTATCCAACGCTATGATCGAACACGCTCCCGGCGGTGCTTTCAAAATATTTGACTCAAGCACAGCTTTTACAGCAAGAGGAGCAGACGGAAGCGTAGACTGGGTTGCCATAGCACAAGAAAATATAGATTCTGACTACATATTTTATGCCAGCACGTTAGCAGGGCTTGCTCAAGCCATCGGGATCCCTGCGGAAAATCTTATAGCTACTAACAACGATGTTGGTACGGTGGCTCTAAGTTTGAGAGCGGATACTTTTGGTCGCAGTTCCGCGCAGTCAACTAGCCTTACACAGGCACCGTTTTTTGCTATACATTATGTAACACATGATATAGGCACAAAAGGCGGAGTTATAACCGACATGCAATACAGGGTTTTGGACGAAAACAACGACATAATACCCGGGCTTTTTGCGGTTGGCGAAATGTCTAACAGACCATATTGGAACCAAATATACATAGCTGGAACAGCTCTTTCCCAAGCTATTTCTTCCGGAGCTATAGCAGGAACAGTTGCAGCCGGCGCACCATCCCCCGTTATAAACTAAACTTCATCAGAAATTGTGCGATTGCAGGCTTGAATTGTTATGACAGTCATGGCAATTCAAGCCAAAATGCGGTCGCTAGACAAATACTGCAGAAGTCTATTGACCCAAATGTTATCTGTAATTTAGGAGAAAAATCATGTTTAACCCCGTAATTTTAGCTGTAATTTTAATGTGTGTACTTTGCTTGTTAAAATTCAATGTAATGATAGCAATTATAGTTTCCGCCATTTTTGGCGGACTTATCGCCGGTCTTGGCCTAGATTTTATAATGGTTACTTTTATCGGCGGTATGAGTGGTAGCAACCAGGTTGCCCTATCGTATATACTGTTGGGAACACTGGCTTTTGGTATATCGGACACAGGCCTTGCCGGAAAATTTGCAAACTCACTCGAAAAAATTTTCGGAAAAACCGGCAAAATATTTATTATTGTTTTAACCTTTGTTGCGTGTTTATCCCAAAACGTTATACCTATACACATAGCCTTTATCCCTATTTTAGTACCACCTTTGTTAAAACTAATGAACAAACTTAAGCTAGACCGCCGCATGGCGGCTTGTGCACTAACTTTCGGTTTGAAAGCACCTTATATTATTATACCGATGGGCTTTGGCGCAATATTTCACAATATACTTGCGGAAAATATGGCAGCTAACGGTATGCCGATAGATGCAGGGATAATACCCTCCGCTGTTGCATTGCCCGTGCTTGGTATGTTTGTTGGTTTGTTAATTTCCTTTTTTGTTAGCTACAGAAAACCAAGAGAGTATGAAGATTTACCGTTAATAACCGAAACAAAAAGCAAGGAGAAAGCAGAAGAAACTGAAGAAGGGTTTACAATCCGACACTGGGGAGCCTTGATTGGTGCTGTTACCGCAGCTGTTGTCCAACTTGTTGCACGCCAGGTGTTTGGGGGGGCCGCAATGTGGGCTATGCCACTAGGCACAACTCTTGGTATACTCATTATGTTGGCTACCGGTGCAATACAGTTCAAAAAGTTTGACCACACTGTAAAAGGCGGTATTCAGCTAATGGGCTTTATTGCGTTTGTAATGCTTGTTGCCAGTGGTTTTGGTGCTGTAATCCGTGAAACAGGCGGCGTTGACTATTTGGTTTATGGTGTCGTTCCTTTTATCGAAGACTCTAGGTTGTTGGCTGTGTTAGCCATGTTGTTTATCGGGTTGTTTATTACTATGGGGATTGGTACATCTTTTGGTACTGTTCCTATTATTGCTGTAATATATGTGCCTTTGGCTGCTGCTTTGGGCTTTAGCACTGCCGCAACTGTTGCACTTATTGCCACAGCTGGTGCCATGGGTGATGCCGGTTCTCCTGCCTCTGACTCTACGTTGGGACCTACCGCGGGGCTGAGTGCAGATGGTCAGCATAACCATATTTGGGATACTTGTGTTCCCACATTCCTCCACTTTGATATACCATTGTTTATCTTTGGGGCTATTGCCGCCATGATACTCTAATTATTTTTGTACGTGTTGTTTTTTTACCGAAGATAGAAAAGTAACCTACTTTTTTGATATACAGGAGCAAACTAAGAAGAATATGGCTTGAAATGGCGGAAATATTGTGCAGAATATTTCCGCCGTTAATCTATATCTTTAGGAAACTCAAAGGGAGGGGGTAGTCATGGAAAATTATATTAAAATCGAAGATGAACAGTTATTAAATATGCTTTCCGAGGGGTATGGGACAGATATAAATAATATAACTATTTGGGGAGATAAAAAAGTACGAAGTTTATTTATAATTATACGAGGAAATGTTTTACACTATTATAATATTTTTAATTATTACGAAATTTTAAAATTTACCGAAGACTTAGGGTGGTTACCCCCACATATTCTAGTGAACCCGAAGGTGATTAGTTATGACATCTAACAAGTATTTTTTAAAGGAAAATCAGGCACTTATATTGGATTATATAATTGTCAAACGGGAAAAAGAAGAAGAAGTTGTTTATTATACTTCTGTTGCGAATACTCCTATACCTCGCTCTATTTATTTTCATACTGGAGGAGAAATACACACAGCGCCTAAATTTGTTCTTCCTTCCGAATTAAAATTTTTGAAAGAGGTTTTTAATGGGTAAATTCAAAAAACATTATGAGGCGGCTTTAGCTTTATATTCTTCAAAACAATATGATTTGGCTGTAGGTCGTTTGTATTACGCTGTGTTACATTGTATATGTGATACTTTATTTGTTGTTTATAATAAAAACATTGATAACAATGTTCAACATAAATTTATACGGGAACAATATGTAAATTGCACTGGTTTACACGAGCTAGGTCGAGATATTTCTTATTGGCAATCTTGTAGGGAAAACGCTGATTATCAAAGGCAAGTAAGCAAACAATATGACGATAATATATTTATTGAAGTTTTTGACGAAATGTTAGTATTTATACAACAACAACAGCGACAACAACATATTAAATCTAATGTGTTTGATAAGGGAGCAAATTAACTTTTCTGATTTAAAAGGGGTAACGAAAAGTTAGTTTGCTGGAGCAAATTAACTTTTCCGATTTTAAAAAGGCAATGAAAAGTTAATTCGCTATAATTAGTTTAGTTTCGCAAAATTCTCATTGTGTTAAACACAGCTAAAAGCGACATGCCAACATCAGCAAAGATTGCTTCCCATATAGAGGCAACACCGAGTGTGCCAAGCACAAGAAACACCAGCTGTACCCCCAACGAAAGCACAATGTTTTGCCAAACTATCTTTTTGGTGAACCGAGCAACTTTTATAGCTTCCACCAGTTTTTGCGGTTCATCTGTCATCAGTACCACGTCAGAGGCTTCAATTGCCGCATCGCTCCCTAGCCCTCCCATAGCTATACCAACATCTGCCATAGCTATTACAGGGGCATCGTTTATACCATCCCCCACAAAAGCGAGTGCCTTTTTAGGGTTTTTCTGCTTAATATAATACTCAACATGCTCTACCTTTTCTTGTGGCAGCAAACTTGCGTGTACTTGATCAATGTTCAGCTTTTTAGCCACAGCTTCTGCAACCATTTGGCTATCTCCGGTCAACATTATAGTTTTGTTAACCCCCAAAGCCTTCAGTCCTCTAATAGAGCTTTCGCTATCTTCCTTTATTTTATCCGATATTATAATAACTCCTGCATAAACCCCATTAACAGCTACATATACTTTTGTGCCGAAATCCGGGCTTTCGGTAAAATACACCCCTTCCATTTTCATCAGTTTTTCATTGCCTGCCAAAATATTTTTTTTGCCCAACACAACACTAACGCCATGCCCGGAGATTTCATTGTAATTTTCCAACAGGCTTTTGTCTATTGTACCATCGTGTTTTTTGGATATAGATATAGCGATGGGATGGCTGGAAAAAGCCTCTGCATGGGCGGCAAGCTCGATCAACTCCTCTTCGGAAAAGCCGTTCGCCCCCTGTACAGACACAACATCGAACACTCCCTTCGTTAATGTACCGGTTTTATCAAACACAACCATATCCAAGTTAGCTAAGGCCTCGAGATAATTACCGCCTTTTACCAACACCCCCCTTTTGGAAGCCGCACCTATACCACCAAAAAAGCCAAGAGGTATGGAGAGTACGAGGGCACAGGGGCAGGAAATTATCAACAAAACAATGCTCCTGTATATCCAGTCGTGCCACATGCCACCAAAAAACAGCGGCGGAATTACTGCAACCAAAACCGCCAAAAAAACTACCGTGGGAGTGTACCATCTTGCAAATTTTGTTATAAACGTTTCTACAGTTGCTTTTTTACTAGCAGCGTTTTCCACTAGATCAATTATCTTACTTGCGGTAGATTCGCCAAAAGTTTGGGTAGTCTTTATTGTTAGTACACCGTTTTGGTTTATACAGCCCGATAACACCGTGTCTGCTATCTTTGCCTTGCGGGGTACCGCTTCTCCTGTCAAAGCGGACGTATCCAGCATAGACTCTCCATCCAAAACGATGCCGTCAATCGGGATTTTTTCTCCCGGTTTAACAATAATGGTGCTACCTACCGCAACACTTTCCGGAGCGACTTTTTTAACGATTTCTCCTGCCTGCAAGTTTGCGTAGTCCGGGCGAATGTTCATAAGCTCAGAAATTTCTTTTTTGGAGGCTCGTACAGCTCTTTCTTGAAAATATTCACCTATTTGATAGAGTAGCATTACTGTTGCAGCTCCTGCATATTCACCAATGGCAAAAGCGGCTAAAGTTGCGATTGCCATAAGGAAATTTTCATCAAAAATTTTGCCTCGGGTTATATTTTTTAAAGCACGTACCACAACTTTTGTGCCAAGAAGGAGATAACTTATAGCAAAAAGCACAAAGGATACGGAACTGTTCAAATAGTATGGCCAAACAAAAATCACACCCCCAAAAAATGTTGCTCCACCCACAAGTAACCACAGTAGCTTGCTTTTTTGGGTTATAGCATGATTGATATGCGTTGCGGATTCTCTTCCCAAAACAAGAACATCCGGCTCGTAGTAGTGTACCATGCCTTCCACTTTTGTGTGAATATCTTCCGGAAAAGAATCCAATATTTCTAACTGTAGCACACCTGTTGTAAAATTAAGGTTTGCCGACAAAAAGCCTTTAGTTTTTTTTATAGAATCTTCAATTTTAAGTGCACAATTTGCACATGTTAACCCCTGTAAAACAAATTCCTTTTTCATAAAAACCTCCGCGCACAATTGAACGTTTGCTCACATGTCAATAGATTGTGATATTGTAACAAACTTATATTCTTTTGTCAATATGCAGCAAATTTTAAGTACCCAAAACGTATCAAGCGGTATAGCGCAAAGCCTTGTGGTGTATGGGTTTTAAGGTGATTAAAAATTGGAATCAAAGGCAAAAAAGAGTGCAAACCCATCCGAGACCGTTGACTCTAAATTTCTGTGGGTTGACAAACAAAAAATTGACAAAAATTTCTATGGGATGTAGAATATAGTTATAGCAGTTTAACTTAAAAATCGGCAAATCGGTAGCAAGCGATTTTTAAGCTAAACACCGAATTAATGAAACCAACTAAGGAGAATATTTTAAATGACTGGAAAAAACCAACTATTAGACTATTTGCAAAAAACACCGCAAGACCAGCTTAATGCCGGGACAATTGCCTTTTTGGCAAATTTAGAAAAAGTGAAAGAAGTATCCCCAAGTATTGGGGAAAGTATCGTGAAAGAACTTTTGGACCAACGTAGCCACCTCAAACTTATTGCTAGCGAAAACTTTGCCAGCCTTTCTGTTCAAGGGGCTATGGGCAATTTGCTAACAGACAAATATGCAGAAGGCTATCCGTACAACCGTTTTTATGCAGGTTGCGAAAATGTAGACAAAATAGAAGACGAAGCTGCAAATCTAGCAAAGGAGCTGTTTGGTGCAGAACATGCTTATGTACAACCTCATTCCGGGGCAGACGCAAATGTAGTTGCTTTTTTGGCTATTTTGGCTGCAAAGGTTCAAAAGCCTATGCTAGACGACATGGGGGACGATATAAACAAACTAACTCGTGAACAGTTTAATAAAATACGTCAGGCATATGGTAACCAACGGCTAATGGCACTGGATTTATACTCCGGCGGACACCTTACCCACGGCTATCGCCTCAATGTTTCTGCAATCATGTTTGATGTACACAGTTACCATGTTGAAAAAGACACAATGTTATTGGACTTGGATAAATTACACAAACAGGCTAAAGAAGTAAAACCCTTAATACTTTTGGCGGGTTACAGTGCATATTCTCGTCACATAAATTTTGCTAAAATGCGAGAAATCGCCGACGATGTGGGTGCCGTGCTAATGGTAGATATGGCTCATTTTGCCGGATTGGTAGCCGGTGGCACATTTAAAGGAGATTACAACCCTGTGCCTTTTGCCCACGTGGTTACAACCACAACCCACAAAACATTGCGGGGCCCTAGAGGCGGTTTAATCCTTTGCAAAAACGAGTTTAAAGAATTTATGGAGAAAGGCTGCCCACAGTTTTTGGGCGGACCCTTGCCTCATGTTATGGCTGCCAAAGCCATTGCTTTTAGAGAGGCTTTGAGCGATGATTTTAAGACCTATACAAACAATATAATAAAAAATGCACAGGCTTTAGCTGCGGCTTTTATGGAAAAAGGTGCAAAAGTTGTTACGGGAGGTACAGACAACCATCTTTTGTTAGTAGACGTAGCCGCAACGTATGGTTTGACTGGTCGTCAAGGGGAAAGTGCCCTTCGAGCCGGCGGGGTAACCTTAAACCGAAACAGCTTGCCGTTCGATACAAACGGACCTTGGTACACAAGCGGTTTACGTATGGGTACACCTGCCATTACAACTTTGGGTATGGGTACAACAGAAATGCTGGAAATAGCAGACATTGTTCATAACATACTAAAAAACACCAAACCAACCACAACTGCAAGTGGTGCAAAAAGCCGTGCTAAGTTTGAAACAACCCCGGCGGTAGCTACCGAAAGTAAAGAGCGAGTGAAAGCCTTGCTTGCAAAGTTCCCCCTTTACCCGGAAATAGAAGTTTAGGAGTGTGTCATAAAACCGTGGGGCTCTGCCCCACACCCCGTAAGGGGTTAGCCCCTTGACCCCATTTTTTGGGGTTTTTATAGTTTTAAGTTTTATTGTTTCAACTTGCTTATGACACAACCGAAGTTTAGAGCTATGGCTATATAAAAGCCATTGCGTAGTTACTTTAACCTATCACTAAGCTACGCAATGACTTTTTTTATTTTTTTTACGATTTTAATCTGCTACATTTAAAATTCTCTCGCTCTCCTCTTTTGTGAATTGGGTAGTGTAGAGATCATAATAATAGCCCCTCTTTTTGATTAGCTCTTTGTGGTTGCCTTGTTCAAATATTTTGCCGTTTTTTATAACTAAAATACGATCGGCACTCCGTATTGTGCTTAGCCTGTGGGCAACTATAAAGCTAGTGCGATTTTTCAGCACTTTGTCCACCGCTTTTTGTATAAGCTGTTCTGTAACTGTGTCTATAGACGATGTCGCCTCGTCCAACACAAAAATTTTGGGGTTCTTTAATATTGCTCGTGCAAATGATATGAGCTGTTTTTCTCCTGTAGATATTTTTGAACCCCCTTCACCTACCTCTGTGTCAAAGCCGTGTTCTAGCTTACTAATAAAGTCATGTGCATTTACAGTATTGGCTGCTTCTACAACTTCTTCGTCAGTGGCTTCCAGCTTGCCGTAGCGTATATTTTCTTTTATTGTTCCACTAAAAAGATGTGGAGTTTGCAACACATAGCCGAGGTTTGATTGGAGCAAAATTTGGCTGTATTTTCTGTAATCAACACCATCTATTAAAATGCGGCCTCCGGTAGGTTCATAAAAATGGCACACAAGGTTTATGATAGTAGATTTTCCTGCACCCGTTTCCCCTACCAAAGCTATCTTTTCACCGGCTTTAATATGCAGATTAAAGTTCTCAAGCACCTGCTCCCCCGTTTTGTAACTAAAAGAAACGTTGTCAAAAACAATATCCCCCTGCAAAACAGGCCAATTTTCCGGTTTTGGATGAAGAAGGCTGCCGTATTTTTCAACTACTTCCGGAGTATCGGAAATATCCGGCTCTGTATCTATTAACCCTATAGTCCGCTCTGCACTTGCTTGGGCGCTTTGTATCTCGCTAAAAACACGAGCCATTTGCATTATCGGTTCAAACATCAGCATGGTAAAGTTCAAAAAAAGCGACATCGTACCCAAACTTATTTGATCTACCAAAACTTGCCCTCCGGCATTCCATACAACAAGCCCCACAGCAACGTTTGCAATAAGCACTATGATTGGGTAAAATGCAGCAGAAATCACAGCTGCCCTAACACTCAATCTTTTCATCTTTGTTGTAAGACCGTCAAACTCCTCAAAATTCTTGCTTTCTCTTATAAGAGTTTTGGTGGTGCGAGCGGCATTTATCCCTTCTGCAATTGCCGCTGTTATTTTAGAGTTTTGCTTGCGTATTAACCGTTGGTTTTTAAGCATTATTTTTCTGAAAAGTATGGTTATAATAAACAAAAGAGGCATTACAGCAAGCACTATCATTGTTAAAAACGGGCTTATCACAAGCATTACTATTATCATAAAAAGCATCATGGCAAGTGACCAAACAAGCTCCATCATTGCCCATGCAACCGTATCTCCAAGTCTTTGTGCATCACTTGTCATTCTTGCCATTATGTAACCGACCGGGGTTGTGTCATAAAAAGAATAACTCAATTGCTGTAGTTTTTCAAAGCCTTTGCGGCGTATTGTATGCACTATGCTGGTTTCTAGCTTGCCAGCTGTTAAAACAAATCCAAAAACAAGAGAGCAAAATGCCAATATAACAACAAAATATAACGCTATAAATTGTGGAAGCCCTTCTAATGTGCCACCAACTATAAAGTTGTCGATTGCAAATGCTGAAAACATTGGCAATGCCGTTTCAACAACGGCAAGCAAAATAAAAAGGAACATTATTTTAAAAATGAGTTTTTTGTGTTCCCTAATATGATAAAATAAACGCTTCCACAGCCCCAACTCAAAATCCGAGCTATATTCCTGATCTTCAAATTCATTCATTAGATAGTTCATCCTCCAACATGGTTTGTATATCCCAAATTTTCTTATAAAGCCCTTCTCTGGCTATAAGCTCTTCGTGGATGCCGGTATCTGTTATGCGTCCCCGTTCCATAACAAAAATCCTGCCGGCTTCTCGCAGGGTAGAAATGCGTTGAGATATTATTATTGTGGTTGTATCCTCACTTTTTTCTTTTAGAGCCTCTCGTATTTGGGCATCTGTTTCTGTATCAACTGCACTTAGGCTGTCATCGAAAATAAGTATATCGCTATCTTTAATTACGGTACGGGCTATAGCAACACGCTGTCGCTGCCCGCCGGAAAGCGTAACACCGCGCTCCCCCAACATAGTTTCGTACTTTTTTTCAAAACTTTCTATAAACTCGTGTGCTTTTGCAGTTTTTGTCGCCGCCAAAATCTCTCTTTCCAAAACTGTGTCCTTTGCCATTTTCAAATTTTGTTGTATTGTTTTGGAATATAAAAACGGCTCTTGAAGAACTAAACCAATTTTTTTCCGCAAGTGGCTTTTTGATATGTTTTTAAGCTCGTTAGTGCCGATTTTTACCGACCCTTCCCCGTATTCGTAAAGTCTTAACAGCAAATGCACTATTGTAGATTTGCCACTGCCCGTTGAACCAAGTATGGCAACAGTTTCGCCGTTTTTTATGGTAAAATCCAAATCGTTAAGAATTTTTTTGTTGTCCTCGTAGGAAAAGTGAACACCGCTAAAAGTTATATCTTCCTTTAAACTCGGGCTTATCGCTCCCGGTGTATCAGTTTCTTGTGGTTCATCCAAAATGTTTTCTATACGATCGAGAGAAACACCCATGCGACCCATATCTGCCAAAATCCTGCCCATATTACGCACCGGCCATATCAGGTTATTTGCATACATCGTAAAAATAATTAGCGTGCCTACCGTTATCTCCCCTTGTATAGCAAAGTGTGAACCAAAAACTATAATAGCCGCCAATTGACCAAGCCCCACAAAGTCTGAACAAGCCCAATAAATTGCCCTTTGCCTAAACAGAGCTTGCCCAAATCCACGAAACTTATCATTTTTTTTTGAAAATTTCTCCATTTCATGGGCACTTCTGCCAAAGGCTCGAACAACGCGAACACCACTCAAGTTTTCTTGTATTGTTTCAAACAGCTCTCCTTCCATTTCATCTTGTTTCAAAAAAGCCTTTTTGAACCGTTTGTTGAATATGTAGGAAGCCACAAACATGGCAGGCAACGCTACAGATGAAATAACGGCAAGGGTTGGGTGCAAGTTGAAAAGAACAACAAGGGCTATGGTTGCAAGTAAAACGGTACGCATCATTTCGCTTGCTTGCCCTGCTATAAAACTGCGTATGTTGTCAACAGCAGATGTTGCACGTTGTATAAGCTCCCCTGTTTGTGCTTTTACGTGGTATGAATACGGTAGTTTTTGTAAATGGTCATATATTGTGTTGCGCATGGTGCGTATAATGTTTTCGACTGCAAGAGCTTGCAGACGGTTATTTGTATAGCCTAACAAACTTCTTACCAGTGTAATTGTTACGATAGCCACCAAAGGTATCCATAAATTGTTACGAACATTTTCTGTGCCAAGTATATCAGCAAAAATCCTATGTACAAAAGTTGTATATTCTTGCCCCATTATTGCATTATCCAGTGTAAAACTGATTATGAGTGGGGGAATAAGAGCAATAACAACAGTAATACTTATACACAAAAACGCCAACAGATACAAGTGTCTGTTGCCCTTTGTTAGTTTATATAGCCTCTTAAAGGTTTGCATAAATTTTTTATACCTCTATTTCTCCTTGGGCACCCCCAAAGTCCACCATTAGTTTATTGTTTAACACAAAGGCTTTTCCCGGTTCTACCTCTTTTTTGGTGTCATCTGTTGTATAGTGCCAGTTGGTTTTTGTTAAATTGCGTAGCCCCCATTTACCGCCGGGAGATTTGGCAACTTCTCCTATTATTTTATCGCCTTTTGTTACATCATGCTCGTGGCTTGCAAGTTGGTATGCGTAAAGTTTCGTATCCGGGTTCAATATAATGCTTCGCTCTCGTTTGCCTAGTTTTATTTTCAAACGGGGGGGTGGTGTTATTTTTTTGTTACAGCTCCTGCCCCAACAAATTATGTTGGTGGCTATATCTTCTTCAAAAATATTTTCTCTGTTGCAGTACGGGCAAGGAAAAATCCGCTCCCGCAAATTGCGAAAAGCATCTATCCAATCTTCCTCTAGCAAACGTCCATTTTCTCTGTCTGTAAGCCCTGTTGTAAAAACTTTTGTAAAGTTGTCTTTTATATATTTTGGGTACATTCCCCAAAATATGGTGGCGTTGTCTTGAACCCCGGGCATTGGTCTGTTTTCATTGTTGTTGGGGTCGAATATGAAAATAGGTTCTGTGCCGTACAGCTTTTTTTTTGCAAAATCATCCCAACACGCTATTTTTGCCCAACGCCTACCGTTTAACGGATGTTCCAAAAACAGAACCTGAAAAAGCAACACCGCAAGAGAAAATAAATCGCTGTACTGATCCGGTTTGTGCTCACCTCGCACCACCTCCGGTGCCATAAAACCATACGTACCGCTAATACCTATGCTGCTGCTTCCGTGAGGTGAAACGTTATCATTATCACATATGAGTATACTGCCCTCTTTCGGATCTATAAATAAGTTGCCCCAAGATATATCTTGATACGATAGCCCCTTAACATGGAGCTTACGAAAACCGTCTGCCAACTCTAGTGCCACGTTGCACACTTGGGTATAACTAAGAGAAAACACCCTATCCAACAGCTTTTGGGATTTCTGAAAATGAGGCGGTCGCAAATCCATCAAATAACCAAACTGACCTTTGTATTCTATCAATTGCTGAGGCCACAAAAACTTTGAGCTTGGAGAACCTGCCACGATGAGTTTTTGTAAGGAATCTTTTAACACTTTTTTTTGGTTTCGTTTAAAGTACCATTTCAGAGCGAACAGCCCCTTTTTTGTCCGTACTCTGTATACCTCACCTTGACCGCCGCCCCCTATAAAACTTTCTACCGTACACTCCTCTTTTGTTCCCGTCGGTAGTGCTGTGCCAATCTTTATAAGCGTGTTACCGTCCATATTTTTATCTCTTCTCCCACTTTTGTAAGTCTTTAAAAATCTCCTATCAATCTCCTATCACATCACACACAGCAATTATATATTATTTTTGTGTAATTGTCTAGGTAAAATGTTATTTTGATTTGTGAGATTTATACTCAAACACGCCTCAACAACGTTGCAGAGCCAACAGCAACCCCAACCGCCAACAACCCAATCGCTCGCACAACCGATACATTCAAGGGATGCAGTGCAATATAGTTGATAACATCGATATTGTTAACCGCTGTGTAAGTCATAAAAATCAGCAACATTTCAAAAAAGCGGTTGCTTTTGCTGAATTCTCCGAGAAAGATTGCCAAAGACGGCACGAAAACAGCGGCACAAAGTGCTGCCACAACGCCCGCAAACTCGCCAACCGTCGCCATCCGGAGTGCAACGGGCAACACCAACAAAACTGCCACAAACAGCCCTGCAACGTAGCTGTACACAGCCTGTCGAAATTTACCACGCTCTACTGTGGAAATTATCTGCAAAACATTGTGGGAATGTTCCTTGCAACCAAGCCCCGAAAATGCGTTGATAAACCACAACATCAACAGCGGCACAACGTAAATTTGCACGGCCGGCAACGGTGCAAAAACGGTAGCCACAATCCCGGCAACAGCCCCAATCCGCCAAACCAAAGACCGCCCGTTTAACATCAATTTCATTTCCGAAATTATCCCTGCTAAATGGTTGTGATTTTTTGCTAATTTTGCTGAAAAATACGCAACTTCACCTACCGTTCCGTACTCCTCAACAACCGTTTTGCGAGATTTCCGCAAACCAAATTTTGCCCCCCGAAACCGCCTTGACAGTACATAAAGCGGAGCCGCCAAAACAACCATTCCCAAGCTGTAAACAGCTGTCAAGCCAAACCCCGCAAACTCATAAACTCCTAGCGGCATTGTTGTAAAAAATAGGTTTATATATGCTGTTACGGGAATTTCCGTGATAAAACCGCCCAAAAACGCCATTCCTCGGATAGCGTGGTCGCCTGTCTGCTCATAGAGGGCGAATTTTATTATGTCTTGCAAGTAGACCATTCCCATGAAGTCAAAAGAACGCCACAAAACAGGGTATGAACGAGGCAGTGCATTCGCGTCTAATAGCGGGTTAAGTGCCATTAGCGAGCCAAAAACGAAAACAGTAGAGCCAACTGCACCACGCAACAGCTTAAAACTGCCGAAAAGCACTGCGAATGCTGAAGTTATAGGCACCGTGGCAAGCAAAAACGCATACGGCACAAAAAAAGTGCGTACCGAAAAATATTCCGCCGCAAATGCTCCGGGGAAATGTACCAAAACCATTACAAACGCCCCAAAAATCGCCACTGCCGTAAAAATTGCAAGCAGTGCCACGCCTGCCAAAAATTTCCCGAACAGATACGCCCAAATCTTGCCAGAGGACGCTAAAATTATCTCGGAAATACCCAATTTTTCGTCATTGCCAATCCCGGAACGTAAGTAGAAAAAACCTGTGATTGTGAGAAAAAAACCAATTCCCATGGCACTGGCAAGTGGAATCCAAGTCGCATTGGACGTTTGCAAAATCACATTGGGCATAAGCTCAAAAAACGAGAACCGCCCAATTTCCGCCACCGGCACAAAGAAAACCGCACCAAACAACGCCAGTGCCACCATAGCAACAAAAGAAAACTTCCGAAAACTCTCCAAAAAGTCCACTTTTGCTTGCCCTAAAACAAATCTCATAAAAATTCCCCTTTCAAGATCATAAGATTAAAACCGTGGGACGCTTCCCCACCCCCCCGCAAGAACAAGCCCCTTTAGCCGTTCTTTTTAAGCACTTATCTTTCCAACATTCATGTAATTTAAGTAGGCTTGTTCCATGTCGCCTGATGTTTCACTTGTGAAATCTGCAGGTGAGCCACTGAATAATAGCTGCCCCTTTTGGATAAGTGCAAGGCTTGTCGCCGTCTGCTCAATATCCGAGATAATGTGTGTTGATAACAGAATTATCCGAGTTTTTGCCAGTTCCATCAGCAAATTTCTCAAATTTATTCGTTCAATCGGGTCAAGTCCAACACTCGGTTCATCCACGATAACCACTTGCGGATCGCCCAACAATGCCGTAGAAATGCCCACTCGCTGTCGCATTCCACCGGAATAATCAGACAAACGCCGCTTTTTATACTGTGCCAAGTTGAAAATCTCCAACAAGGTGTGAATCTGCTTTTTTGCCGCTTGCTTGTCAAGCGATTTTAATGTAGCCACGTACTCCAAAAACTCCACAGCGGTAAGATTCGGGTAAACAGCGGCATCTTGCGGCAAATAACCCAAAACTCGACGCATTGCGTTTGGCTGTTTTTGAATATTAACGCCATCCAAGTCGCAATCGCCCGCCGTTGGAGCGATCAAGGTCGCTAAAATTTTCATAAGCGTGCTTTTGCCCGCTCCGTTTGGCCCGACCAACCCAAAAACGCCACCGGAGGGGATTTCCAAGCTGATCCCCGCCAGGGCTTGCGTTGTTCCATAATTTTTCGTGATATTTTTGATTGATAAAGTCATTTTTCTCCTTCTAAATTTTCTAAACAACCAATGTTTGCTGAAATTTTTGCAAAACCGTATCGTGAAACCCCGGTAGTGCTTCATGAGAAAAGTCAGGATATATAAACAATTCCTTTTTTGCAGTAATATTATTAAATGCGGCAAAGCAGGTGGATGGCGGGCATACATCGTCATTAAGACTGATTGCAAACAATGTTTCGCCTTTAATTTTATCTGCTAAATTGGCAACATCAATATATCCCAATGTGTTGAAAATCTCATCTTCTCTCTTGTGAAGAGGGTCAAACATTCTGAAATAGTCGTATAGCTCTTTGTATGCCAATGTAGGCAGGGCTAGATCCCATACCCGACGATAATCGCTCAAAAACGGATAAACAGATGCAAGCAGGCTCACTTGCGGAACCAACGCAGCACAAGCTAGCGTCAAAGCACCACCTTGGGAAGCACCATAGGCACATATTTTTGTTTCATCGGTAAAGTCGAGTGCCATCGCAACCGAAGCCAACTGCACCGTATCTAAAAAAATGTGCCTGAACAAAAGTTTTTCCGGTCCTTCGTCCAGACCGCGTATGATGTGTCCGCGCAAAGTGTTGCCGGAAGTACCCCCGCTGTCTGTTGAGGCACCGCCCTGCCCACGGCAATCCATCGCAAGTACACAAAACCCGGCGGCGACAAAAGGAATGTATTCAATCCAATCGCCGGATCTGCCTGTGTAGCCGTGGAAATGTAAGGCAACAGGGAGATTGTTTTGATTTGCTGGTCTAATTAATTTTGCGTGAACACGCCCATTTTGCACCCCGTTAAAATATAAATCGCTACATTCAAAGCCGTTGAGCTTAAATGCAGCGGGCTTAATTTCAACAGCTGCTTGTGTGGTTTTCACTTCATCAAGTGCACGTACCCAAAATGCATCAAAATCAGTAGGTTTTGGGCTTGTACTCTTATAGGTTTTAAGTTTACTTAAAGGCATATCTATTTTTGGCATATTTACCTCCCGGTCTATTTTACGGCATCTTGTGATACACATTCAACAATTTGCTTTTGGTACACCAACAATATGGGGATATTTGAAGCATGATAACATTATAACCCATGATTAACTTTTTGTCTACTGCCAAGTAATTTGGGTTTCCCCAAATCGTTTTACTTTTGCGAGATATTTCACATGATGACAGCAATTTTTTGTAAGTAATAATTCCTCAATTAAATTCCAACCACGCTATAGCAGTTCCGTTTTAAATTAGCTCTTTAAATTCACACTAAAACTGCTGAATTTAGGAAGCTATTCCACTTAATTTCATTTTAAAAAGGGCTAGAATTAAGTGGAATAGCTATATTCTACCAAAAAATTTTACCCCTTTACAAGATATTGTAATAACTATGTGGGTTTTTGCAATAATTATGTTTTTTCCGGGCAGAGGGACGGCATCACTACCGCCCTATGCTTAAACCTAACGTTACCGCTTCGGCTTCAAGAGACTGGATAATGGCGGGTGGCTAATCCTTACCATGCCGGCTTCCCACCGACTATACATCAAGCACCGAACAGGTGCGATGAGTTTCCCCAAATCATTTTACTTTTGCGAGATATTTCACATGATGACAGCAATTTTTTCTAAACTTTGACAATTTAAACTTTACACGATATAATAAGCTCAAAATAATAAGTTCAAACCCACCAAAACAGAAAGGGAGTGCAGTTCAAAATTACAACCTCAACCGCACTCCCCTAAAAAACTTGGTACAACCCGGAAACCATCACACAATAATAAAAGAGGTATTTTCATGCAAAACAAACAAACCCAACTGCCACTAACATCAGAGCAGCAAGCAATTGTGACAAACGTTGCGGTTGGCAAAAATATATTAGTAGACGCTTGTATAGGCTCCGGAAAGACTTCTGTTTTAGCAGAGATTTATCGACAAAATCCCAACAAAAAAATATTGTACCTTACATTCAACAAGCTACTGAAAGAGGAAGCTCGAAAGCGTCTGGAATGGCGGCAAGGCAGCATTATTACCAACTATCACAGTTTTGTCATGTCGTATTTGAAAGGTCTAAAGGAAAATTTGCCGCCCATAGATGAATTTTTGGGGGTTTTTGTGAAACATGTTAGAAGTGGACAGATCGTATTGCCGCAAAACTGGGATTTAGTTATGATTGACGAATACCAAGATATTAACGAGGGAATGGCGGAGGTTTTGGAGTGCGTTAAACAAGCCAACCCGAGCATACAAATTTTGGCGGTTGGCGATATGATGCAAAAAATATACGATAACACTTCTTTAGATGTGCAACACTGGTTAAAGGGTTTTATCGGCAAACACGTGCAAATTGGCCTTACCAACTGTTTTCGGCTTAGCAAAAACCACGCCGCAATGCTCGGCAGGGTTTGGGAAAAGCCAATAAACGGCGTTAATGAAAATTGCCAAATAGAACACATCAACCTTGCAAAAGCCGTTGAATTGGCGAGCAATTACAACATTGAAGATATTCTCTGCTTGGGCGGCAAAGCTGGCTTACGCAACGATTTACAAAATCAGTTGGAAGAGAAATATCCGCAAAAATTCAACAAGTACACTTTGTACTCCGACATAAAAGAAAAGGACGGCAACGCTACAAAAGATACCTCAGAAGCGGCGGTTTTCACGACTTTTGACGCATCCAAAGGAATGGAGCGGAAAATTTGTTTTATTTGCGATTTCACAAAATCCTATTGGTCACTGCGTTCTACCCAAGATACAAAATACGAGATTTTGCGTAATCTTTTTTGTGTGGGAGCAAGCCGCGGCAAAGAGAAAATTTATTTTGTTGCAGAAAACCCCAAAGATTTGCTAGATGAGTCAACTCTAAAAAAACGTTTTGATACAACATATCGTAAGAGCTACAGTATATCAACAATGTTCGATTTCAAAAAGAAGGAGAACATAGACAAATGTTTTAAGTTGCTACAAACGCAAAAAAAAGAACAATCGGACCACAAAATTATTCCAACAAAAACTTATGACGGATTTATAGATTTAACACCGTGCATGGGCATATATCAAGAGGTTTCGTATTTCAAAAATTTCGACATAAAAAAAGAATGGAAAAGCATTAGACGCACAGAATTTAAGGATAAAATATCGCGAAAATTTATTACCGAAATGACGACAACAAAGGAGTACGCAATGTACTTGACAGCCGTCGAAACAGGGCAACAACGTTATTGCGATCAAGTCGAAGTAGACTTTATGGAATATGAAGCGGAACGAGATTTGCACAAACGTATCGGTGCAATATTGCCTATTGATGCACCCGTGCAAGTGCCGTCCCCGTTAGATTTCGGCATTTTTGACGTAAATGGCTTGTGTGATGTCTTTTATAACAACACTCCATACGAGTTGAAATTTGTTAAAGAGTTAAAAAATGAGCATTTTTTGCAATGTGCTTGCTATATTTTGGCACTAGGCAGACCGGAAGGCATTTTGTGGAACACACGAGATAACACGATGTATACTGTACAAATTCCCGACGAGGATAAATTTTGCAACGCTATCAGAGATTGCATTAGAGATGTTTAGCACAACGGATGTAGTATAGTAGTTCCGTTTTAAATTAGCCCTTTAAATTCATACTAAAACTGCTGAATTTAGGAAGCTATTCCACTTAATTTTATTTTAAAAAGGGCTAGAATTAAG
>WRKF01000151.1 GCA_009778165.1 Defluviitaleaceae bacterium | reverse complement strand
TTTGCGTTCAAGCCATGCATATCGGCTCGTATGATGACGAGCCTGCCACAATTGCCGCTATGGACAAATACGCCACCGAAAACGGGTATTTGATAGATATAAACAAAACACGCCGCCACCACGAGATTTACCTCTCTGACCCACGAAAGACAGTGCCTGAAAAATTAAAAACGGTGATACGGCATCCGATACGAAAGGGGTGAACGGAAATGGCAATGCCCAATTTTCAAGAGATTATGCTCCCGCTTCTCAAGTTACATGCGAACGGAGAGATACACTATCTTAAAGGGTTGGTTGAGAGTTTAGAGCAGATTTTTGCTCTTACGGACGATGAAAAGCAACAGCGTGTTCCAAGCGGTACACAGCGGAAAATTTATAATAATACCACATGGGCACGCACATATCTTGGACGGGCTGGTTTGCTTGAGCGACGTTTGAAAAGTGGTAGTGTAATAACAGAAGAAGGCAAAAAGCTGCTAGTTCAAAATCCGGCAAGCATCAATGTGAAAATGTTACGCGCCTATCCGAGCTTTAGAGAGTTTGAAGGAAGAGAAAAACAGACAACAGATTCGGAGCAACCGGTCGTGTTAGAGGATACAAACAAAACCCCGCAGGAAATTATGGGTATATTGTCGGAGCAGCTAAATTTAGAGCTAGCAAAAGAGTTGTTGGACGAAATATGCGGCAATACGCCTACTTTCTTTGAACGTTTGGTAATAGATTTGCTTTTAAAAATGGGATATGGTGGACTTGAAGGTTGGGGAGAGCTAACAAAAAAGACCGGCGATGGCGGAATTGACGGCATTATAAAACAAGATGAATTAGGGCTTGACATGATATATATTCAAGCCAAACGCTGGGACAAAAATCATGCGGTGCCCCGCCCGGATATTCAAAAGTTTGCGGGTGCTTTGTTGGGAGAAGGGGCTACTAAAGGTGTATTTATGACAACGGCTGGGTTTACCAAAGCCGCTGTTGAGTACGCCAACTCTGTTCCCAATGCAAAAATAATACTGATTGACGGCTTAACACTTGCTAACTTAATGATTAAGCATGATTTGGGTGTCAGCACAATCAACACTATCCGCATCAAAAAACGCGACTCCGATTATTTCGACGAACAATGAGGTACATACCATGACACGCAAGACACTGATTGAATATTGCCTAACATTCCCAAATGTTTATGAGGACTATCCATTTAATGATGGCGATAATAAAAACGAGGGAGTGCGTACAACTGTTATCCGCCATCGTGTAAACAAAAAAATGTTTGCTCTGATAAATGAGCGTAATGGAAAATTGGGGATTAATCTAAAATGTGACCCATTTGAAGCAGATGTACTACGCCAAATGTATGGCGATGTGACACCGGGCTGGCACATGAACAAAAAGCACTGGAACACTGTCACTTTCGGCGGCGATGTGCCGGAGGAAGAGCTGAAACGAATGATCGGCAACAGCTATGACTTGATCAAGCCTAAGGTTAGGGTGCAGAAACAGTATAAGTAACAACAGAAAAAAAGCCGACGAGCGGAATATGCTGAAAATATTTTTCAAAATCGCCTCCAACATCTTGACATCCAATATTGGATACTTTATACTCAAAGTAACTGATTTCAATTATTATATTTTAAGGAGAATTGCCATGTACGCAACTTACCAAAACTTTCTTGACGAAAACCCTAGGTGCGGAAAAGCCCTCGAACACAACATCAATTCACGAGATATTTTTATGATATTGTCACGCGAAGACAACATTATCAAAATGATTGATGTATCAGAAGCCGGCAGACCCGCTGTTGAAGCAGTCGTCGCTTGCATTGAGGAGTATTTTGAGTTAAATAAAAATGCAGACTTTGACCTAAATAACAAGCAAAGGCGAACAGTGATAGGCTATATGATTAGAACCATACTCCAGCCATTTGGGTACTATCCTTTAAAGCCTGCTTCAAGAACGCAAAAGAAACTTTTAAGGTCTGTTGATACGAAACACTTCCAAAGCGGAAGTTGTTATGAGTTTGACCCCAACGCTCCCGCAACGATGGAAGTAATACGCTCTATTAGAGAAATAGCTAAATAAAAAGCAAATCTAATCAGAGGTTTTAAGCACAGAAACAATAGCAAGACATGTAAAGATGCCCGTGGATTGGGTGGAAGATATGATTAGGAATGTAGATAGGCAATAGGTTTTTATTTTGTGAGTGTTTAAGTCGAAAATCGGCAAGCAACTTTTAACTTAAACACCGAATTATAGCAAATTAACTTTTCTGATTTAAAGAGGACAAGAAAAAGTTAATTTGCTTTCCTTAATTTAGCACTTTTATTTCTTTATAAAACGGGCAACCATTAGCAAAAGTGCTATACCATGAAGGCAGGTGAATAAAATGCAGCTACCATGGGACACAATCCAGGCAAACGCCGTTGCCTTTTCTAAAAAGTGGCAAAAGGCAAAAAACGAAGAAGCCGAAGCACAGAGCTTTTTGGCTGATTTTTTGCGTGTTTTCGGCATAGTTGACCTGCTTTTGACAGGGGCTTTTGAGTACAGGCAGCAGTTAAAAGACGGCACGGATGGCTATATAGACTATCTTTGGAAAGGCAAGATTGCTATCGAAATGAAAAGCCGCGGCAAAAATTTAAACGAAGCATTTATCCAGCTTCAAAATTATATGCAAAGCCTGCCGGTGCAAGAAATACCCGATCTGTGGATGGTGTGTGATTTTGAAACGATTGTGCTAAACCGCCGCAGCACCGGTGAAGTTTGGACTTTTAAAACAAAAGATCTACGCAAGCATGTAAAACGCTTTGCCAACATAGCGGGGTACGAAACAGAGCGGGACAGGGGTGAGCAGATAGAGGTCAATGTAAAAGCTGCTGAAAAAATGGCTAAGCTGTACGATGCTCTCAAAGAAACGGGCTATGATGGGCATGAGCTGGAGGTTTATTTGGTACGCCTGTTGTTTTGCCTGTTTGCGGAGGACACAGGTATTTTCCCGCAGGGTAGCCTGTTTGGCTATATAGAAAAATCTAAAGATGACGGCAGCGACCTTTCCCACCGCATAAGCGACCTGTTTGAAGTGCTAAACACACCGCAGGAAGTGCGGGCAAAGAAAACCCTGCTTTCCGATGAGCTCAAGCAATTTCAATATATAAACGGCGGGCTTTTTGAAAAAATATTGCCGCGAGCCGATTTTAATGCAAAAATGCGGCAAACTCTGCTCGACTGCCTTGATTTTGACTGGAACACAATAAGCCCCGCCATTTTTGGTGCAATGTTTCAGGGCGTTATGGACAAGGCAAAACGGCGTGAAATGGGTGCACACTACACAAGCGAGGAAAATATAAACAAGCTGATAAACCCCCTGTTTATGGACAATCTTTGGGCGGAGTTTGATATAGTCAAAACAGACCCGTCTGCACTTGACCATTTTCACAACAAAATAGCATCCCTAAAATTTTTGGACCCCGCCTGCGGTTGCGGCAATTTTTTGATTGTAACGTATGGCAAACTGCGGGAGCTGGAGCTTGAAATTCTTAAAATGAAAATAGACACAACGCAGATGGTGATGGATATAACGCCAATGTTAAAGGTTAGCATAGAGCAGTTTTACGGTATAGAGATAGAGGAGTTTGCTTGCCAGATAGCACAAGTTGGCATGTGGCTTATTGATCATCAAATGAACTTGCGGGCAAGCGAGCAGTTTGGCGTGTATTTTGCACGGCTGCCGCTGTCGCAGGGAGCCACTGTTGTGCATGGAAATGCCCTGCGACTGGATTGGGGGGCGATTGTGCCACAGGGGGAGCTTTCGTTTATTTTGGGGAACCCGCCGTTTGTGGGAGGGATGATGATGACAAAAGAGCAAAAAGCCGATTTAACTGCTGTTGTGGTTGACACTTTGGGCAATCCTATAAAAAATATCGGAGCAATAGATTATGTCTCGGCTTGGTATTACAAAGCGGCGAGCTTTATTCAAAATACAAATATCGCTGTTGCCTTTGTGTCCACTAACTCGATTACGCAAGGCGAACAGGTTTATGCCGTGTGGAAACCTTTATTTGAAATGTTTGGAATAAGTATAAATTTTGCTTACCGCACATTCAAATGGGCAAACGAAGCTAAAGGCAAGGCAGCGGTGCATTGTGTTATCGTAGGATTCGGCATAAACATTGCAAAAATACGGGTTATATACGATAACGACGAGCGTATTACAGCAAACAACATAAGCCCATACTTGCTCGACAGTTCAAATGTTTTTATCGAAAGTCGCAAAACGCCGGTTTGTGATGTTCCGCAAATGAAATTTGGGAGTATGCCGAGAGATGGCGGAAATTTAATCATTGAAGCCGGAGAATACGAAGAAATTTGTCGCAAAAGAGCCAAACGCCAAAAAATACATACGCCAATATATCGGTGCAACAGAGTTTATAAACAACAAACAGCGATGGTGCTTGTGGTTGATAGATTGCCCGCCGTCCGAGCTTGCAAAAATGCCGTTTGTTTTGGCACGTGTGAAAAAGTGCCGAGAATTTAGACTTGCCAGCAAAGCAGCAGGTACACGAAAATTTGCCGACATTCCCTCTTTATTTTGCCAAATTGCACAACCGACCACGGATTATATTATAGTTCCAAGCGTTTCGTCCGAGAACCGAAAATATATTCCCATGGGATTTTTATCGTCCGAGATAATAGCAAGCAATTTGGTATTTACAATCCCAAACGCAACGCTGTACCATTTCGGGATACTAACAAGCAGCATACACATGGCATGGGTGCGAGCAGTATGCGGGCGTTTGAAAAGTGATTATAGGTACAGCAAAGATATAGTGTACAACAATTTTCCCTGGCCGCAGGCTACGAACGAACAACAACTACAAATCGAAAAATTGGCACAGGCAGTGCTTGACGCAAGGGCAAAAGACCCCGATTCAAGCCTAGCCGACCTCTACGATCCCCTAACCATGCCACCCGACCTGCTAAAAGCCCACCGTGCGTTGGATAACGCCGTTATGAAGCTGTATGGGTTTGGTGGTAAAATGACAGAGGTGGAGGTTGTGGCAGGGTTGATGGAGATGTATAGAAAGTTAACAGGAGGAGAAACAAGCAGATGAGTACAATAAATCCAAAAGTCTTTATTTCATACTCGCATACAAACGAACAGCATGTAAAAAAGGTTATAGAATTAGCTGAACGCCTGATATACAACGGTGTAAAGGTTATTCTTGACCAATGGGATTTGAAACCAGGAGAAGATTTACATAAGTTCATGGAAAAAAGCGTAAACGATTCTTCGGTAACAAAGGTTTTAATGATTTGCGACAAAACCTATGTTGAAAAAGCTAATGACCGCAAAGGTGGTGTTGGCATCGAAACAACCATTATATCCCCAGAGGTTTATAGAAATGCCGAAGAAACTAAGTTTATTCCCATAATTTTTGAAAAAGATGAAAACAACAATCCATATTCACCGTCTTACCTAAAATCACGTACTTATATTGAATTGTTAGATGGCGAAGAGTTTGAAAAAAATTATGAAAAGCTGTTACGTGACTTGTACAATAAACCTGCACACAGCAAACCACCCCTTGGCAAAATGCCAGAATATTTGAACGAAGAAACTGTTAATTTTGGTCTTTTGAGAGCTAAGATTAGCGAAATAAAAGCATTCGACGGCAAAAACCAAAGAAAGGTAGAATTTTTTCATAAAGATTTTACCGAAATTTTTATTGGTTTGTTGCTAGAATTAACCCCTGCTTTTGATGATAACTTTAGCTCAAACCTTTTAAAACAGATAGAAAAAGCTCTACCTTTGCGAAATTTGTTTCTTGAGTACGTTGAAACAATTATAAAAAAAGCCCCTGAAGTAGATGATATTTTGGGAGATTTTTTTGAGCAAACATATAACCGTGTATACCTACGCAGCAAAGGTTCTTGTAGTGAGCCAGAATTTGAGTTTGGACTTTTCTTGATTTGGGAAATGTTCATCTGCACAACGGCAATACTTTTGTATTATGAGGTGTATGAATGTATTTACAAACTAGTTACAAGAACTTATTTTCTAAATCATAGCCCTCTTGGAGAAAGTACGCAACCCCGTACATTTGTTGGTTTTTATAAAGGTTTTCGATACCTAGAAGGACTGAAAGGAGAAATTAAGGGCAAAGAAAGATCATTTACTCTTGCTGGAGATATGCTCACAGAGCGAGTGAAAATCCCAATACTAACAAAACAATCCATTGCTAACGCAGATGTTATTTTGTACCAATTATCAGAGGCACTTGAGGTTAAATCTGTGAATCCACATGAAGAGCTTATCTGGTTTCCAAAATTGTATCTTAGTTCTAATCATACACAACCAATTTGGGTTAAGATGGTTTCAGCTAGACATTGTGAAATTATTTTTCCGCTTTTTGGTGTGAGTACGGTGGGAGAGTTAAAACGAGCTGTAAGTAAAAATAAATACAGTGAAAAAAGGGAAGTGAGATATAATCATGCTTATCACTCTGCCCCTTTAATTTCAAGCAGTATTAGAATTGAGGATATTGCAACACTTCCATGAACAATGAGGTAAATACCATGACACGCAAGACATTAATCGAATATTGCCTAACATTCCCAAATGTTTATGAGGACTATCCATTTAATGATGGCGATACTGAAAAATGTATACCACGTTTGATAAAAGAACTCTTTGATAAAGTTGCAACTACTCTCGGAGTTGAAAAGGCTAAACTAACGGAGGATTTAAAATGAAACCCCTCCAGATTTATTAAAGATTACAAAAATAGTCACCCCTAAAAACTCTAACATTTGTCATGCTAAAACCAAGTATAAAAACGTAAAAGATGCCTGTTTTTGTACTTGGAGCTTAACTTGCTGGGGGCTAGGGGGTAACTACCACGGGACACAATCAATCACCAAAATTAAGCCGAAAGTGAGGGACAAAAACAATGGCTAACAAATTACAATCTCTATCAGTCTTGTTCCAGAACAGGCTGTTTAGGATTCCAGATTATCAACGTGGTTACGCTTGGAAGCACGAGCAACTCGTCGATTTTTGGGAAGACCTTATAAACTTGCATGAGGACAGGTACCATTACACAGGATTGCTTTCCTTAAAAGCTGTTAATCGTGGCGAGGCGAAAACGTGGCATGGTGATGAATGGCTACTTGATATTGGTTACAATCCTTACCATGTGGTTGACGGGCAACAACGTTTGACTACTTTTTCAATCCTCATGAACGAAATCGTAGCGTTTGTTTGCGGTTTGCCTGATAACGAAAACCTGGCGGACGAAGAAATCTATCTCGGCTTTGAGTCACTAAAAGACATCAAAGTGAAGTATATCTTGCGGAAGCGACCGCCGCAAAATATCGTTACCACATATCTATTCGGTTATGAAACTGACAACCCAAGTGCAGATTACTTGAAATACAAGGTTTTTTGTGAACCATTCGGCGGGACGGTGCTTGAAACTTATTATACGAAAAATCTCAAATACGCAAAGACGTTCTTTGCCAACAATCTAATCGCTACCTTTGAAAACGATGGGATTGAAGGGATAGAGAGGCTATACAGAAAGCTGACTTTGCAGCTGATGTTCAACCTCCATGAAATTGAGGATGATTACGATGTTTTTGTGGCTTTTGAGACGATGAATAACCGCGGGAAAAAGCTGACTAACCTTGAATTGCTTAAAAACCGTCTGATATACCTTACAACGCTTTTTGACGATGCACAGTTTGATTCTGCCGATAAAGAGCAATTACGCAAAAACATCAATGATGCGTGGAAAGAGGTTTATTATCAGCTTGGTAGAAATAAAAACGTCCCTCTGTCAGACGATGAATTTTTGCGAGCGCATTGGATTACCTATTTTCGCTATTCACGAAAAGGCGGAGATGATTATATTCGTTTTCTTCTTAGCAAGTTTTCTGCTAAAAATGTATTTGAAAAGCACACTGTAACGCAAGAAGTTGAAGCGGATGAAATTTTATCAGACTTGGAGCAGGGCGAAGATGACGACAATATGGACGTAGATGTCGAAATGGAAACGAGGTCGGTTAGCAAACTCGCACCGTCTGAAATCAGCGACTATGTAAACAGTCTGAAAGCCTCGGCGGAGTATTGGTATTATAGCTGGTTTCCGTTTGATAGTGAGTTGAGCAACGATGAAAAAATATGGCTTGATAAATTGAACCGTGTGGGCATAGGATATTTCCGTCCAATCGTCGTAGCTACACTTGCTACAAATGACACAACGACGGCAGAAGAACGAATAACCTTATATAAAGCTATTGAGCGTTTTATTTTTGTTTCGTTCCGTATCGGTGGTTTTCAAGCCAGTTATCAAAGTAGCGTTTACTACAATAAATCTCGTGACGTGCTAAGCGGAAATGCTTCACTTGTTTCTATCGCAGAGGAACTGAACAATACCGTAGACAAGGATATGGCATCGGCAATAGCAACCTTTATCTCTCGCACTAATCGCCGATTTGACTCCGGTGAAGGTTTTTATAGCTGGCGTGATTTGCGGTATTTTCTCTATGAATATGAGTATGAGAAATCCGTAAAAAATAGCTTGCAAAAAGTGAGCTGGGCTCTCTTTACGAAAGTTGAAAAAGACAAAATAACCATTGAGCATATTTTGCCTCAGACACCAACAAAGTGGTATTGGCGTAACACTTTCAGGGTATACACGGCTGACGAAATAAAACTGCTTTCAGCGACGCTTGGCAATCTTTTACTGTTGTCGCAGAGCATAAATTCATCTTTGCAAAATGACAGCTTCCCTGATAAAAAGAATCCCAAATCCTCCGGTCGCAGAGGATATATAAACGGCTCGCACTCCGAGATTGAAGTGGCACAGGAAGATGACTGGACAGCGCATAGCATACTTGAACGCGGGTTAATGTTGCTCGGATTTATGGAAGATCGGTGGGAAATCACCTTAACTGACGAGCAAAAAGATGACTTGCTACACGTCAGTTTTCTAAACGATGAAAGAGAGACAACTCCCGAAATCCCTGAAACAACTGAGCCAGAGACAGCAACCGTTGACCTACCCGAAACAAAAAGAGAACTTTTGGATAGACACCATAGGCGTTTTGATTTTTGGAATAATTTTGTAGAGTATTGCAAAGCGCACGGCCGTAGCGAGGATATTGCTTCAAGAAAACCCGGTTATGACGATTGGTATGATGTAACGATCGGAAGCCGCGACTACCACGTTTTCTTCCAGTTATACCGCCAAAAGAAGCTCCGCATCGGTTTGTATGTGTATAGACCAGAGGATTTTGCACGATTAGATTCGCTGAAGTCCGATATTGAAACCGCATACGGTTCTGAGTTGGAGTGGTACACAAGCCGCAAAAAAAGCACAGCAAAACGTATTCTGCACACTATTGATGCCGATGTCCATGCTCCGAGTTTGTATGAAAAGCATTTCAACTGGTTAATCACGCAATTTGACAAATTACGAGGGATTTTAGAGTCATTGGATTTTGAAAGTTTTAGGGAACAACGGTGAAAATTTTCCTTTGCAAAAACTCGCAAAGGTCTGCGAGTTTTGAACCTTTTAACGATTAAGTTAATCAATTGTATATTTGAAATACATAAATTCCATAAATTCTGTAGCAAAAAAAAATGACAAAAAAACAAAAATTTGACTTGACACCAAATATGTGTTATAATGATATAGGTTGGTTTATTAGCCAAATAAAAATCCTGTGAGGTGGCAAGGCTATGGAAAAAAAGAACTTATCGCAAATTAAACAATTCGTTGCACAGCAAGTTGGCAGAAGTGTTAGGGTGGAATCAAACAAACGTCATAACAAGTCTGTAGTGAGCGAGGGTGTGATCGCCAATGCTTATCCCAGCATTTTTACAATTGAACTTAGTGAAGAGAAACATACACACAATCGCACAGTTTCTTATAGTTATACCGATATACTTACCAACTCTGTAGAATTGACTCTTTATGACCAACAACTATAGAGAAGAAATATAAATTTTTTAAAAACACACCTATTCAGATTAAAAGAGGGGATACAGAGTATCCCCCTCTCAATCTGAATTCGTAATTATATTTCAGTCTTATCGCACTTTTCTTAATGGTTGTCCCAACTTTAAAAATCAAAAAGTGCTGAATTAAGGAAAGCAAATTAACTTTTCTGATTTAAAAGGGACAACGAAAAGTTAATTTGCTACATCGACTATATAACGCTCTTTTCCCAAACTATACGGCCTTCGCAAATCGTCATTTCACATTCAAAATTTTCGTTGAAAATCGCTATATCTGCATCTTTCCCTATAGCAAGGCTTCCTTTTGAAAAAACTCCGATACTCTTTGCAGGGTTTGCACTAGCTAACCCAAACAGTGCAGGCAAAGAAATATTTGTGTGTTCCTTAAAATTTTTTAGGGCAGTGTTGAGCGAAAGCACACTCCCTGCTAAAGCACCGTTAGCAAGCCGTGCCGTGCCGTTTTTTACTGTAACCGGCTGCCCTCCCAATGCAAACGTGCCGTCGCCCATTCCACCACCGGCAATGCTGTCAGTTATTAATATAAGCCTGTCCGCACCTTTGTTTTTTAACAAAAACTCATACAGATAAGGAGAAACGTGGATATTGTCTGCAATAAGCTCGCAAAAGAAAGGTTGGGTAAGGGCTGCTCCGGCTGCGCCCGGCTCTCTGTGGGTAAGACCACGCATACCGTTAAATGTATGGGTAACATTCCCGACACCGTTATTGTACGCCGCAACCCCTTGTTCATAAGTGGCGCCCGTATGACCCATAGATAGGGTGATATTTGTTTGTCTGCGTATCTGCTTTGTAAATTCGTTGTTTTCATCCATTTCCGGTGCATATGTTAGTAGTTTTATGATGTTTGTGTAATCTTTTATCATCTCAAAACTTGGAGGCACGATGTACTCTTTTGGTTGTGCCCCTGCGTATTCTGCACTTATAAAGGGCCCCTCTAAATGAGATCCAAGTATTGTAGCTCCGTTTTCGATGCTACCCATGTTTTCGCCTACATTTTCCAAGGCTTTTTGGGTAACAGCCCAGTCATATGTCATCGTTGTTGGCAAAAAAGAAGTTACCCCCGTTTTTGCAACGCCACGGCTTATCGTTAGCAGAGCGTCTTTAACACCATCCATAACATCTGCACCGTAGCAACCGTGGATGTGAATATCTACAAGCCCCGGGGACACATACATACCCTTTGCGTCTATAACTTGAGCATCAGCAGGAGCATATGATTCCAATCCCAATATTTTTTCGCCAAAAACCAAAACTTTGTTATCAATTACAGCGTTTTCTAAAATTATTTTACCGTTCACGATAGCTTTCATGTACCAAATCTCCTATCTTTTCAAACTCGCCGTGCAGCAAAAGTTTAGATAACCGTGTTATGAGTTCTTTCGTGCCTACTGACCAATCTCTTGCTTTTAGCTCTTCCAGCACTCCTTCGGCTTCCTGTACGGCATAAACTTCGCAAGCTCCGACGAAAACATCAAGCCTCTCTTTTAAAAAAACTTTGTCTTCGTCCTTTGCTTCTTGTGTAGCAGAAACATTTGCGTTTTTCTCGTCATTCATAGTTTTTGCAACATTTTTTAATCCGTCTAACAGACTATGAGTGTTTTTCCTTATTGTTTCTATATCTCTTTCTTTGCCGGCTTTCTCTAACTCAAATGCATCTTTGGAAAGAGCCTCTATTTTCATTGTTGCCAACGCACTTTTTATCCCATGGGCACTCACAACAAAAGATTTAAAATGATTTTCTTCCCAATGGGTAATATTAATAAGCTCTTGTATAGTTTTTGAAACATTTTCGAGATCCATCAAAAAAGCATTTCTCATTTCGGCGACAACATCAATTGTTGGTAAAACTCTTCGTCTTGGCATTTCTCGTGGAATTTCTTGTGGAATTTCTTTTTGTACTTTTTCTTGCACTTCTTTTGCTTTTTCTTGATGCTTATCTCTGACAAGGCGTAATATTTCTTGGTTTAATAAACCTATATCAATAGGTTTGCTGATAAAACCGGCAAACCCGTTGTTATAAAACATTTCCGATTGCCCCAAAATAGCGTTTGCGGTAAGGGCTACAATAGGCCCTTCGTAGCCCAAAGCCTGTATTTCCTTTGCTGTTTCTATCCCGTCCATCTCCGGCATCATGTGATCCATAAAAATAATGTCGTACACATTTTTGGCTTTTATAAGATCCACTGCTTTTCGACCTCTGTTTACAGTTTCTATTTGTAAACCATAAGGCTCCATAAGCCCCTTTGCCACATACAAATTACTCTCTATATCATCTACAACCAAAACCCTTCCGTATGGCATATATTCATACACAAACTCTTTTTGCTCTTTAGGCAAGCGTTGGATTTGGAATTTAGATAAGTTCCCCGCTACTTCTTTTCCTAAAACAGCCCAATTATCCACCTCTTGAGGTAAATAGACAGTAAAAGTAGACCCAGCGCCGGGTTCGCTCTCGCCCTCTATCCGACCTCCCATTAAACTGGTCAAATAGTTTGTTATGGAAAGACCCAACCCTGTACCTTGCACATTCCTGTTTTCATTAAAACGCACATATTCAGAGTCAAAAAGATTTTTTAATTGTTTTTTTGTCATGCCCGACCCGGTATCCTTAACGGAAATGTGCATTTCAATACCTGTATCCGATTTTGTACACCCTGCGGAAATAGTAATAGTTCCTTGTTCTGTATATTTAAAGGCGTTTGATAATATATTAGACAAAACTTGCTTTATTCTTATTTCATCGCCAATTGGCGAAACTGGAAGATTCTCGTCCACAAGCAGTTTGACTTCGATATTTTTATCATCTCGGTAAATTGAGTTTATTTGGACAGTGTCGTAAAGTAAACTAGCCAAATCGTAAGGCTTGTTTATAATCTCCAATTTTCCTGATTGAATTTTAGATAAATCCAAAATATCGTTAACGAGAGCTAACAATATGTCGGAGGAATGTTTGATTTGAGTGAACCATTCCAAAAGCTCCGGAGAAACGTTGTTTTTTCTTGACAGCGCAATATTTGCAACTCCAACTATTGCGTTTATTGGGGTGCGTATTTCATGGCTCATACGGGCAAGGAATTGAGTTTTTGCACGGTTTTCTTTTTCTGCGGTCTCAACACGGCGCACTTCCTCTGCCAGGGCTTTCATTTCTCGCAGATCATGGAAAAAAGCGGCTATAACTATCTGCCCTTTATATTTCATAGACACAAGTGTTACAATACAGGGTATTTTTTCCCCCGTAACACTTTGGTGGGTATATTCCATATGGATTGGTTGAGCATTTTCTTCTTCTCCCAAAACACGTAGCTTTGTTGGGGTTCCATCCTCTCTGGTTGAAGGGAAAATTCTCAAAAACCCTTCGATTGCGTCGTGCTTGTTTTCAAAACCAAACAACTTTACTGCTTGTTGGTTGCAGGTAAGGGCTTTGTAAGCCGGTGTTATTAAAAAACACGCCAAAGGAGTAGCATTGAGCATTATCTCTGCCAATTCGGTAGCTTCTTGAGCTAATGTCGTTGCTTTTTTTACTTCTCTCAAATCAGAAATATATACCAACACTCTTATGTCATTGGGTCGTACACTTTTTATCATTGTAACTTCTACCGGCAACAGCTCACCATCGTTTCGTGTATATATTTTTTCATATGTTGCCTTGCCTTTTTTAAGAGCAGTTCTATAGTTGAGCGTGTCTATATGGTCGCCAACAAGCCCTCTTTGCAATTGGTGAATAAAATGGTTTTTGTTTTGAAAAGCCAACATTTCTAAAATTTGTTTATTGCAGTCTAGTATATGCCCCTTATCATCCCAAATCACAACGCCGATTGGCATATTATCCAAAATTACCTGCATTTGCTCTTTAGTTTCTTTTTCTTTACTCACCAAAGATACTATTGCACTCAAATCTTGGGCATATACCACAACCACATCGCCGTAACCGAAATCTACAGAAACCATCGTAAGTTCCGTGTATACCAAAACCCCGTCTATATTTTGAAAAATAAATTTGTGCGTAGCTGTACCCATCTCAAACGTTTCCTGCAAAAGTTCTTTTAAAAGTTTTTTGGAGGAACGTCCATTCGTTTGAAATGGTGGCATCAATCTGAAATTGTTGGCAAGATACTCATCTGTAGCAGGCAACCCCACCATTGTAGCCATTTTTATATTACAGTCAATTATATCTAAATTTTCGTTATAAATGCTTATAGACATGGGAGATGTGTCCATCAAAATTTTAGTTTTTTCTTTTGTGGGAGCTGCGCGGTCTGATGTAGTATTTTGTTCGGTAAATAAAGTGCTATCCGTTGTCATCGTCTTCTACTGTAACCTCCAGAGCATTTATTACAAGGGGCGCGGTAGCCCCTGCTGCATTAGTTGCTATCCGCAAATCAGTCCATCTGCCTACATGAGATTTCATTAGCGTATAGCTTAGAACAAAAGGAGTGTTTGAAAAAAGGGGCTGTGTGCCACGCCAGTGAAAACCCGGCAACCCTTGCAATGTTATTTGGGAATCTTTATCTGCTCTTCCATCCACATAACCAAAAACTTTTACGTTATAATTGTTACCGCGAATAAGCCCCATTTCTTCTAATCTTATGTCAATACCGTCATAATCTTTACTACGAAGTTTTATATGTATAGTAGTTTTATCATCCGATTTTACAATCTGCACAAGAGATGTTCCACTTCGCTGCAAATAAGTTAAGTTTGTATCTATGTCGGCTCCGGCAATTAAAGAGCGTATCTCCTCGTCTGTTTCCAAAGAATAGACAGTGCTGCGTTTGTCTTTTATAAATTTCATACTGTCTGTTATGCGTGTAACCAAAATACTATCTATAGAAAAGTCCATGGTGGGTATATAATTTTGCCATTGGGTAGTTTCTATAGACAGTAGCTCATAATTTTCTGTTGTGTCAAACTGGTGTACCAATGTGTAGATCCCTTGTGGAGCAACTTGTTGGGACAGCTGCAAAACGTTAGACTCTATATTTACAGGGTGTATAGTGGGGTCTATTATAGAAAAAAGAGATATACCCCATCCGTCGTGAGGTGCTTTTTTTGATATGCGTCCCGTTATCACCAGCCTATCTCCGGACTGAATTGAGGGCAAGTGAAAGAGCTGTAACATTGCACCTTTGGTTATTGTGTTACGGTCAGAAACCAAAATAAATTTAACGTCATCGTGCTCTGTTACCGTAAGAATGGGGGCAGATTTTTCATTAGCTACCAAAAAACCGTTCCTTAAAGGTGTCCCCACATCTATACGCTCCAAACTGTCTTGCAAATCAAACAAAACCAACATTGATAGAACCTCCGTATTATAATATTAATGGGTGTATAGTTGTTTTACTTTAAAATCTTCCATTTTAAAGTAAAACAACTATACCAAAAGCTAGTACGCCATATCCATATGGAACTTTACTCGGCTAACAAGCTCTACATCATCAAAAGGTTTTAAAATAAAATCCACTGCGCCTCTTTTTAAACCTTCGGCTTGTCGAACGGGGTCTTCGGTGCCGGTCAGAAATATGACGGGAATATCGCTATACTCATCGTCATTTTTTAATTTTTCCAATGCTTGAAATCCGTTCATTTCAGGCATTTCAAGATCGAGCAGTATCAAACTTGGTTTAACTTTTTTTATTAGCTCAAACATTTTTGTGGCCGAAGGCAAAGTTATAGGGTTATAATGCTCCAAGAGTGCCTTTCTTGAAACAATCAAAGCAATACTACTGTCGTCTACAACAAAAATAGTCTTTCGCATATGGTAATCCTTTCACTGCAATCCTTATACGGTTGGCTAAATTATAACATATATTTTTTCTGAAAACAAGAATTTTAACGAAATATAGCAAATTAACTGTTCTCGGACATTTCCCGCTTGTTTCGCTCCCTAACATGCTGTACAATGGTGTTATCTTTCTAATCATATGATTTTTCTGTTTTTTCTAATACAAAGTATCACATAGAGTCACACATAAAGTCAGCCATAAAGTCTCACATCGGGAGTTTCAAAGTTCGCATTAGAATAATATTTTTAAAAGCAATTTTCAACGATTCCTAAAAGCCCAACCAAGACTTTTCGCCATTTTCGCACTTACTCCATAAATTTCAAAAGCAGATCTGCCAACTTTTTTTGCCTTTAAAATGGGTGGCAAATAACAGCGTTATATCCGGTTTTTGCTCGAATTTTTGATAAAACCAATTAACAAATTGTCATTTCTCACAAAAATAATAGATTTGATCCTGTGTTTTTTGTGAGAAAAGTCAATTGTTTTTTGCTGCATTACACTAATCGCAAAAAAATGTATATACCCTTCGGTTTAAATTACTACAAAAAATCATTCACAAAAAAAAGCCCCGAAATTTTTCGAGGGAAACGCCATATAATATTTAGTGTTATATGGCAAATTTTAGTTATATTTCTTTGATTTTTTTATGGCATCGTGATATAATGAGATAGATAAGATAATAGGATAACTTGTAGTTTACTTTTCTAGCGTTTTGCTAGCACGAGGAGGATTTTTATGTTTAAGTATCTTCAATCAATTGGTAAGGCACTGATGATGCCTATTGCTGTACTGCCGGCTGCCGCCCTGCTAATGGGGATCGGCTATTGGATCGACCCTGTGGGATGGGGCGGTGAAAGTGCTCTTGCGGCGTTTCTTATTACTGCGGGAGCCGCCATCATTGATAACATGTCACTGTTGTTTGCTGTTGGTGTAGCTTATGGGTTGGCAAAAGACAACAATGGCTCCGCTGCACTGTCCGGGCTTGTTGCATTTATGGTTATCACTTCTCTGCTTTCCCCGGGTACTGTTTCGTCTTTGTTCGGTCGGGAACTTTCCGCAAGCGAATATCTTGCTTTTGAAAGAATAGCTAACCAGTTTATCGGTATACTGTCCGGTGTTGTTGCCGCTATGGCATACAACCGTTTTTCAAAAACGGAACTACCCAATTTTCTTGCCTTTTTTAGCGGTAGGCGTTTAGTGCCCATCGTTACAGCCGGTGCTATGGTTGTTGTGTCCGGTGTGTTTTTGTTTGTTTGGCCTATAATGTTTGCAGGGCTTGTGTCTTTTGGTACAACAATAGCAGGGCTTGGAGCATTTGGGGCAGGTCTGTACGGCTTCTTTAACCGTTTGCTTATCCCGATAGGGTTGCATCACCCTCTCAACTCTGTGTTTTGGTTCGATCTGGTTAGTATCAACGACCTTGGCAACTTTTGGGGCGGTCCGGACGGCGGCGGAGTTATAGGGCAAACAGGTATGTATATGGCAGGGTTTTTCCCTGTAATGATGTTTGGGCTTCCTGGCGCATGTTTGGCTATGTACAGATGTGCTAGACCGGAAAACCGCAAAAAAGTCTACGGTATAATGGTAGCGGCAGCATTTGCCTCATTTTTCACAGGAATAACAGAGCCTATCGAATTTTCCTTTATATTTGTAGCTCCGCTTTTGCTCCTTGTTCATGCCACACTAACAGGAATATCCATGATAATAGCCGCTTCTATGCAGTGGTTTGCAGGGTTTGGGTTTTCCGCAGGGTTGGTTGACTTGGTTCTTAGCACAGCCGTACCTTTTGCAACAGGTTGGTATATGCTGATCGCCCTTGGAATCGTTTACTTTTTTGTATACTACTTTGTGTTCAGCTTCTTTATCAAAAAATTCAATCTACAGACACCCGGGCGTGAAATTGAGGACACCCAGTCTGAAATGGAGTTGGAATTGGAAACCGGCGATTGGCACACTATGGCAGTTGGCTTTATAGAAGGGCTAGGCGGCAAAGAAAATATTACGAGTATCGACAATTGCTCGACCAGGCTTAGGCTTAGCGTAAAAGATACAACACTCATTAGCGACAGCGAGCTAAAAAAGTTTGGTGCTTTTGGCATCGTAAAACCTAGCAAAACCGAAGCACAAGTTGTTGTAGGCCCCAAAGTTCAGTTTGTGGCAGACGAAATCAAAAAAATGCTTTAAAATAAAGGTTGTGTCATAAAATCGAACGCTGCACCACACCCCCCGAGGACTGGTCGCAAATTGCGATTGCTGCTCGCCCATGCACCCCTGGGCTAGCCCCTTGGCCCCCGTTTTTGGGTTTTTTATCTGGTTTTTTATCGGATTATAGCAAATTAACTTTTCGTTGCCCCCTTCAAATCAGAAAAGTTAATTTGCTTTCTTGATTCAGCAGTTTCCACATGCCATTTTTTCCGAATTTGCAATTGTATCTTATTTGTGATATAATCGTAGATATTTGTGGGGATGTACTGGTTTCGACTGGGATTTTTCCTATGGGAATAGCCATCTGCAGTGGGAGTCTGCATAAAAAGCCCAAAACTTTTAAAAAATAATCGACAACGATAATTTAGCATTTGCTGCTTAGTTAAAGCAGCCGTCAGCTTTGGTTTCCTATCGCCCAAAGACCTGGCGCCGACAGATAGGGAACATTCTATTGGTTAGCTTAGCCCAATAGAACGCAAAATAAGCTACCACCACAGACCTTTGCCTAGTTTAGTCTGACGGTGGGAAACAAGAAACAAGGCTGTGATGGGAGAAGTTCTTGTATGCGGGTCTCAGGACAGGGGTTCGATTCCCCTCATCTCCATATATTTAAATCCACGACGCAAATGTTGCATCGTGGATACTGACGTGGGTGCCCCACTGAGATATGGATGCAAGTGGTTTCTCGACAGAAAAGTTGAAGAACTGGTTGAAAAGCATCCGCAGATAAAGCTATAACATCCATAAGAGGGGTATATCATGCCAAAGAGAATATTTGTAGGAAATTATAAAGGCGGTGTAGGCAAAACAACAACTGTGTTTCAAATTGGAGCAGGACTTTCAAGTGACCATGGGAAAAAAGTACTATTAATAGACTTAGATCCACAATGTTCACTGACAAAAATATGCCACCAAAAAAGCGGAAGAGACGGTTCAATATTATCTGTAGAAGAAACCTTAAATTATGCTTTAGAGTTATATGGTGAATATGTTGGTAATGCCACTCGGCAACAAGTTTTAGAGGGAAAGATAGCATCAAATTTCAGTAGTGTGGATAGTTTTATTAAAGATATTCCAAAGCATGAGGGTTTGCAGTATATACCTACCGCACTTGATATGAAAAATAGTAGAATAAATGATATAGCAGACAGATATTCAAGCAATAAATCCAATGTGCTAATTGTTGCAAAACTTTTAAACGACATAGAAGAAAATCATGATTTTGATTATATTTTAGTCGATTGCCCGCCGACTAGCAATATAATTATTCAGAGTGTATTTTTATATTGTGATTTTTATTTGATACCTACGATAGGGGATGAATTAAGCACGGATGGTGTAACAGACTATATCACGGAAATAGAAAGCACATACTTGAAATTCGCATATGATAATAGTGTTGGAGGTATAATATTAAAGAAATATTTTGCAGAAAGGCCAAAACTTCTTGGGATTTTAGAAACCCTTTATAAGAATAGAGCATACGCAACAGATAGAAATTCCGGAAACCATTTCCGAAAATTCGACAATCTCGAATCTCTGAAAAACTTAGATGCGGCAATTTCAAAAGCCATTGATTATAAAAGCATAATTTCAAATAACCAAGAATTGAAGTATGATGAAACGGATAATATATTCAGGACTCTAATCAGAAATTTAGATAATCGTAGCGACCCGCGTAAGCATGGGATTCCTATAACCGTTAGTACCGGAGAAATACATTCAGAATACAAGACAATAACTTCGATGGTGGAGCAGATAACGAGGTGATGATTTGTGAATAAAAATTCAAAAACAATAATTAAGGATTTAGCAGATTTATATTTGAAGCTTTATAAAAACAAAGAATTGTATGCTAAACATTACTTTAAACATACTCCCGAAGATGTAGAAAAAACCTTACTGGATGTGCTTGGAAGATCTTCTTATTTACAAGAAACCCCTAGCAAAAATGAAAAAGAACCAATTAGAGCAGAAATTTTGCAATTAGAATCTATTAATGAAATTAGCAATTACCTAAATACTTGTTTGAAATACGATAAATCTGCAAGTGATTCAAAAGAACAAGTTCTGAATGGAATCAGTTTGAAAGAACTAAAGCACTTATATTTTGTTATCTACAATTATGAGGCTAAAAGCAGTATGAGAAAGGTTGACCTATTCAATTCTATTGAAAAATATTTTGCTAGTATTGCTAGAGTTGCAACGATGAAACCCTAGCTTTGCGTTTTGTTTCACAGGAGCTTATGGCGTTGCACTACTTTTATATTTGTGTGACATAAAGTTAAAAAACAATAAAAATGCTCGACTGTAATTGGGGAAATCCCTTTTGTAGCCGAGCATTTTTTGGGGTATGATATGATAGAAGATAATTTTGTTTTAGCGAAGTTACAGAAAATGGGGTCAAGGGGCTTGCCCCTTGCGGGGGGTGGGGCGGAGGCCCCATGATTTTATGGCACAACCTAATTTCCTTCGTTCCAAGAGATTACCAAATCCCCCCCTCGAACTTGTTGAAAATACAGACGCATAGATATCCCGCCGGGTTCAAAAAGCTCTGTATCTATGTTTTCGAGTGTTTCGGTAATATCAATAGTTTTTGTGAGTCCGTTTTGCTGTAATCGTAAACTCATATTACCCTGTTCCGAAATACCTACAACCGAAAGAGAAGCAAGCTCGCTCTCCGTTAACTGCCGCCCGGTGTTTATAAAGCCGTTCCCGCTACCTAACTGAACACGCCACTCCCGGTCGCCGCTGTTATCCTGCAAATTTAAAAACATTCCACTACGATAGTTCATAAAAAAGCCTGTGCCAAAAAAGTTATGGGGATTATCGCTAAATGCAAGGGATAGAGTTGCTATCAACACGGTTACGATAGATACAACCCAAATTCCGGCAGTTACCGCCAAGGGGATTTTGAAAGAGCCGGGTGCTGTTTCTTCCTTTTTTGTGCGTCCTACTAACAAATAAATTATAAACCCCAAAAAGTTGGGAACAAGTACAACTATCAATGCCCACAAAAGTGGAGAATTCTCTGATTTAACCTTTGCGTCTTTGTAAGTCCACAACCCCAAAAACAATATTAACAATAGCAAACTCAAAAACAAAAACCCTATACTTGCTATAAAAAAACCTATGCTTGTTGATAATACCATGATAAAGCCCTCCTATCGGATAACCAAGTTGATTTAATCTAAGTTAATTGCTCAACTTTTTTAGTTTGAACCATTACAATCACCAAAGTAATTGCCATGCTCGATAAAGCCACAAAATAGTAAATAGTAGCAAGTGAAACAAGTATTACTGTAGCTACTACCCCAAAAAACAGCCAGGTTCCAACTGCAATAATTGCTGAAACCGACAACATAATGCAAGTAATGGCAAGTCCATACAACCACAAACACCACATACTAATGTTATAATCAAACTCTTTTGAAATTTGCATGTTTTTCGTTTTTAATGCAGTGCGTAAACTTGCTTTTGTATCTGCCGGTACTTCATAGCGATTGGCAAAAAAATTTTTTAGCATCTCTTCAAAATGTTCATCTTTTTTCAATTTGTAAAGCCCTCCTTTTCCAAAAATTTTTCCAGAGTTTTACGCCCTTTGTGCAGTCGGCTTTTTATTGTGCCTTCCGGAACTTTTAAGGCTTTCGCAATCTCCCCTACAGAAAAATCGTCGTAATAATACATGATTAGCGGAATACGTAGCTTTTCTTTCAACGCATTTAACCCTCTATTTATACAGGCTTGTATCTCTTTTTGCTCTAGCCTGTAACCGGGTTCTTTGTTGTGGTTGGTATCAGCTATGTTTAGCTCCGGATCCAATGGTATCTCGGGTACGATTTTTGCTCGTCGGATTCGTTTGCGAGATATATTTTTCCATTTTCCTGCCGCCACTGCAAGCATATAAGACTTTGGATTTTTCCCTTCCGCAATGTTAGTTTCAAATGATATGTCGGCACGCCTTTCAAAAGCAAATAGCACCACTTCTTGGTACAAATCTTCCGCCTCTTGCAAATTTTGGGTAAGGTATAAGCAAAAGGAATATATATCCTTTTCATATGTTTCCAAAAAGTTTTCAAATTCCGCTATATTCATGTTATACCACACCTTCCCTTTACCTTTCGCTATTTTTATATTTTGCATTTTGCTCTCAATAATATATTGTCATAAATTTTAAAAAGGTTCATTTTTTTGATTTTCTTGTGGAGCAAAAAAAGTTGATGCACTCCACTAGGACACAAGGGCATTTTCCGCTTGTTTCGCTACATTGAAATCCGAAAACATATGTGTTATAATTATAATATCAAAAGTGAACGCAATACTAACGTAGGAGTTCTACAAGGAGAAAATTAAATGAAGTTTCTAAAGGGAAATTGTTACGTGTTTGTTATGGGTGCTGTGTTTCTTGCCTTTACTATCGCCATTAATCTACCTTTTTATGTAGAGGTATCAGCCGCAAGAAACATAACGTCGGCTCAAGCAGAGCAAATTGCTTTGCACAACTTAGGGGTAGGGGAAGTTATACAAAATCGCATTGGCATGTACCACGGGATACAAGTTCATCAAATTAGAATAAATTATCTTGGTGAGAGTTTTCGTATATTTGTGGATATGCAAGGCAATATCGTGCGGGGAAATGTTGGTATAACTATTTTAGAGGCTATAGATATAGCTACAGAGCAAATAGGCGACGAAAACATATTGCGAGTGCGGTTTACCCGATTTGATGGCTCGGACGCATATAATATACTAACCGATAATTTTCGGATAATTATAGATTCTGCCACAGGAGAAATTTTGCGAATTAGAGCAAATTAAATCAGAAAAGTTAATTCGCCCTCACCCTTTGCCGAAATGCAGACGAGCATTGTCATTTCGGCTTGTTTTGGTGCGATTTTTAATTGGAATTGCCGATATATTGCAATTGTTGTAAAAGTTGGATATAATAAAGGTATAGCTTCCCAAACGTATCGG
>WRKF01000150.1 GCA_009778165.1 Defluviitaleaceae bacterium | reverse complement strand
GGGGGGGGGGGGGGCAGACCCAGCTTTCTGCCCCATTCCCCACAGGCGAAAGAGCCTCAATTAAACACGGCAACCACATTAGACAATAAACGCATTGTAAGGAGAGACTACTATGAGCTTTTTTACTAAAAAAAACACGCTGGAAGATTTGCAGATTTTGATGGAACAGCTTGTAACAGCTAGCGACTCAGGGGATTTCAACATTAAATTGAGCAACAAGGGGCTTCCTCCAAAAGAGGCACAGATTGTGGATTTATTAAACAAATCCATCGCCAACTATAAATCCGCAATGGACTACACCGTATTGAAACACAAGCTCACTACAGAGGCACTCGGTGTTGTCGGATGGGATTTGTATATAGTAGCCGGAGATCCGGCTAACCCCGACAACCAAATAATATGGTCCGATGAGTTTCGCAGGCTTCTTGGTTATAGCAACGAAAGCGATTTCCCCAATACCATTGCCAGTTGGAGCGACCGTATTCACCCTGATGAGAGAGATAGGGTGTTGCAAGGTTTTGTTAATCATCTTGCCGACCATACCGGAAACACTCCTTACGATGAAACGTTTCGCATGACGACAAAAACCGGAGAAACTCGCCATTTCCGTACCTTTGGCTCAACTGTGAGAGATTCAAAAGGTGTACCACTAAAAACAGCAGGAGCTATCGAAGACATAACAGAAAGTGTACGGACACAGCAACAAATAGAAAAAGATAGAGAGCTCCATGAAAACAACACATTCCGTCTTAATCTTCTTGTGGAAGGGATGAATATTGCCCTTTGGGATATGGTAGTTGATCCAACCAACCCCGTTAGCGGAGATAATGAGTTTTGGTGGTCAAACAAATTCAGGCGTGCGTTTGGGTTCACAGATGAAAATGACTTTCCAAACGTTCTATCCAGTTGGAGCGACCGTCTTCATCCCGAAGACAAAGATAGGATATTAACCGCTTTTGCGGCACACATAACCGACCTTACCGGAAGAACCCCTTGCGATTTTGACTATCGTATAAAAATGAAAACCGGCGAATATAGGCATTTCCATGCAATTGGTTCCACAATGAGAGACAAACTAGGCAATCCCCTAAGAGTGGCAGGTGCCATTAAAGATATAACGGAAGATAAAAAAAACCAAGAACTATTGAAAACCAGGCAACAATCTATAGAAAAAAATAACACATATATAAACGCACTAATGAAAGAAGTTGAAGAAGTAAGCGAGAATGTTTCAGACAGTGCAGGTCTGATCTCTGCCAATAACGCCGGTTTAGCCGATGGTGTTTTAAATCAAGCAAATGCAATAGAAGAGCTAAGTGCCAGTATCGAATCTATGGGAACGCAAATGGATCAAGTGTATAAGAGTGCGGCAAAGGCAAATGATTTGTCTAAAGATGCTCGCCAAAATGCACTGTCCGGCAGCGAGGAAATGCAAACAATGCTGTTATCCATAGAGGGAATCAAAAATGCATCTAGCGACATAGCGAAAATCCTCAAAACTATTGAGGGTATTGCCTTTAAAACAAAGCTGTTGGCATTAAATGCGGCTGTAGAAGCTGCCAGAGCAGGAGAACACGGCAGGAGTTTTGCTGTTGTGGCAGAGGAAGTTGGGAATTTGGCAAAACTTTCCCAGGTCGCTGCTGAGGAGACGGCAGGGTTAATAACCGATACTATCCGCAGAGTGGACAACGGTGCGGAAATCGCAAACAAAGCCACACACAAATTTGAATCCATTGTGTCTAATTTTGAAAAAGTGTCCGAGATTGTGAGCGAGGTGGCTCAGGCTTCTTTGGAAGAAGTGGAAACCCTGCAACAAATATCTATGACCATTGACCAAATTTCAGATATTACTAACTCAAATTCGTCTATAAGCCAAGAGGCATCTCACACGTCTCAAGAGCTAGCAAAACAGGCAGAAACTTTAACAAATTTGTTTAAAGATTTTGAGGAACATGACCTAAATTAGGAATACCAGAATACCATACTAAGCGGACAGGGTAACTTTTACTACATCCCCTTCCCTACTCTAAAAGAGTAACAAAAGAGCAGCCCTCACTCTATAGCGGCTGCTCTTTTTGAAATGTTTATTTTTTTGTTTTTTTATTTCTTAGTCCAATATCTCTATCTCTAAAGCCCGTATCATATTGTTCCATGTGTCTGCTACAAACAACACATTTCCCGTACCAAAAGCCAAATGGGTCGGAAAGTGAAACATTGCCTCTTGAGCATCACCATTGTAATGCCCCGCAACGCCCGTACCGGCTATTGTTGTAACATACATTTCCTGTGTCAAATTTATGGCTCTTATAGCATGGTTGCCACTATCTGCCACCAACAACAAATCTTCTCCGATAACAACAAGACCTATGGGAAGGTTAAACATGGCATCATATCCATCTTGAAAGCCCCCAAGAGGGATGTTGTCTATGTCCTGGTCGTCATATAAATACCAGTCTGCAACTTCGCTAGACCAGAGAATCTGCCCTGCTATCGTTGTAACATAACCCGTTGGCAGATATACACGGCGTATCGTGTTGTTGCCTGTGTCTGAAACAAAAAGGTAACTGTCGAGTAACGCAATCCCCATGGGGTAGTTAAATGTTGCTTGGTAGCCATCTTCATGTCCATACTGCCCTATTGTGCCTGCCACTGTGGTAATCGTCCCCGAAGGGGATATAACACGTATCGCATGGTTATTTGTATCTGCCACAAACAGCTCACCATCCTCGCCCAACACTATGGCAGTAGGAAAATTAAGCCCTTCGGGTTCTTGCCCCTCTGTTTCTTGATAAAAGAAGGTTGTTACACCGTCGTCTTGTATAAGGCGTATGGCATGATTGTTGCTATCACTTACAAATATGCCTTGCTCACCCACAGCAATACCCACGGGTCGGTCAAATCTTGCATAAGCAACACCCCCGTCAAAAAAACCACCCAAAGCAAACCCAAACAAATCGAAACCCGCAATTTCACCGGCTACCACGCTAACTTCTCCACTGGAACTAACACTCCTTATTAGATTGTTGTGCGTGTCGGCAATAAAGAGATACCCGCCACTATATGCAATACCATAAGGCAAGTTAAACTGTGCGGGATAATTTTGGAATCCATGGTTGCCAACGCCTGCAAAATTGCGAACATCTGATATATCTGCCACAGGGTTAGCCAACGCTGTCACAGGCAAACTTAAAAACAATAAAGCCACAATAATTTTTTTTATCATCAGAATAATACTCCTATATAAGTTATATAAGTTACATAAGTCCTATTAATACACTAACAATTAAGTTTCGGACAACAGGAAGCAACAAAAAAACTATAAGCACGGAAAAGTCTATCATCATTCCCGGTCCACCTAAAGGGGATCTGCTTATAATACTTCTTATGGGAGCTAAAAAAGGCTCCGTAAGACTAAACACAATATTGGTGATAGGTCCGCCACCACCGCCGCGAGCCAAAGCAACCCAGCTCAATATTATCCTTGCTATAAGTAGAAATCTAACAAAGTTAAAAAACATGTCTAACGACTGTATCAAAATGGGAATCATATACGCTCCTTTATAGCAAATCAACTTTCCATTGTCTATTTTAAATCAAAACAGTTAATTTGCCTTCATTAATTTAAATTTAGCACTTTAACTGTTTTTAAAATCAGACAATAATCTAGGAAAAGTGCATTAACTACCAATTCATAGCAGAAAAGTTTATACTCTTCTCCTTTATCTCTTTAACTAACTCTTGTGTAGAGACATCCGCACCTTCCGGAACCACAGCAAACATATGATTATTGTGCCTTATTATATCTCCATCCAACGCATATGCAGCACCTCCCAAAAAATCGGCTATACGCTGACACATTTTAGGGTCGTTTTGTTCGGTCTCATACAAATCCACAATGGAAACTATATCATTCCTTGTGTTTTGTACTATTTGGCTTGCCTCTTCCAAAGTTTTTGGGTGACAAAAACGTACCTGCGCCTTTTTTTTGAAGGCAGGTTTTTCGCTTTCTGTTACTCTACGAGCATTGCTGTAGGCAAGATACGGTCCACTGGTACTGGATACAGCAGCAGCACCGGGAGTCTCTCTTACTCGAGGAGACGACATAACCGGTTCCCTTTCTACCCTGTTAAACCCAGGATTATTCCTATAGGGTCTTACTGTATTTTCGTCTTCGTAGTCGTAATCATCTTCATTATCATAATCGTCTTCTACATCCACACCCAATAAAGTGTCTTTAAACTTTGTCCATAAGTTGGCCATGTTTTCCTCCTTGCATTGGACTTTTGCAAATGCCAAATGCCTGTCAAATGCTTATTTATTTATAGATAGCTTTTGCAAAAGCCCGGTTTAAAACTCTCGATTTAAAGCTCTTGATTTAAAACTCTCGATCTTAAAGCTCTTAATGCACTATTTGACCTTCATGTACCAAATAGTTTTGTGTATCTGATACTATTCGGTCGTGAACCATAATACCGCCGCGATTCAGCTCTGCATTTAATATAAAATACAGATAACCATCTGCTTCATACTCCATCATACCGTTGGTATTTATACTGGTAAAGGTGGCTACGCCGTTGTTTACCCTAAAAACGCCCGTGTCTGCAATAACTTGTGTCAGAACATGGCTTCGTCCATTTAAGTATAATGTCGTACCTAATTGTATATTTCCAAAGTCTTGCAATATATATACATAACCATCCGTCGTTTGGTGTCCTCTTATTGTTAGAGGGTTTATGGCTAATCTGGTATATACAAGCTCGTCTCCTTCGCCTCTTATCGTTGTTACGTAGTAATTGTCCTCACCCTCATAAATAAATTGGGTCGGCACAAGCAATAATGTTCTGTTTGCTATAGCGTTTTCTGCTATTCTAAGCCCCGTTGTTCTGGTGTCTTCCAGTTTAAAACTAATACTACGCTCGTCTATATAGTCTAGCATAAAATCCGTTAAAGAGAACACCGCTAAAGTATATTGACCTCTGTGGTCTAATATGTGAACATTTGCCCGTATTTCTCTAAAACTTTCACCATCTTCCACAAAAAGAGTTACATTCATATTTGGCGTAAGTGGTGCAGAGCGTATATTATCCAAAAAAGCAACCACATACCAAGTGTTAGAAGTTACTATCCTGAAATCACCGGTTTCTGTATGAGCCGTTGGCGAAAAATATAGAAACCGCGGGGTAAGGTTGTGCATGTTTTCCGGTGTTATGTGTTCAAAACCATCCAGTGCAAAGGATACAATACCACCCTGCTGTGCACGAACCTCTCTTTGATTATCAGATATTATATTTATATTTCTTATGCTTTGGCTCACATATGGCTCCAAACTGCCAACGTTTTCGGAAAGCAACAAATTGTTGCGTATGTCTACTTGCGCATTAATCTGATCCGCAAAATAACGTGCAAAGGAAAGATCGCCAATTCGATGCAAATTGTTGTTTGTAACTTCCCTGATTTGGTTATTTATTGTGTTTACATAGTTAGTATGCATAGAAATGGGGGCACGCAGACTTTGTAAATCCAAAATTTGGTTGGCAAGTTGTTGGTTCTCCTGCACCAGGGGGGTTATAGAAAAATTGCTGATAGTGGCAACAACTTCATCTTGCCTAATTCTTGTATTGTTTTCCACCGCAAAATCTATCTGACCGAAGGGGTTTGTATACACATACTCATTTCGTACTATAATACCTTGATTAAGATCAGAGCCAAAAACTGTAACCAACTCCACCGACATAGAAGGAGGAACTTCTCTGGTAATCGAGTTATATATGGTGCCTATGGCTAAAACAATAATTAAAAGGCTAATGGTAGCAAGCACAAAACGTGTCGCACGCTCCTCTTTTTTAGCAAAGGAACGAGACGCATTTTTGGTATTTTTGGCATCGTGTGTATAGATAAGGCTTTCATTTGCTTTTCCGGTTCTGTGTCTTTTCAAATCTACAACACCCCCTTGCGTAATCTATTTTTCAAATACTATTTTGTTATTACCTTTATCCGTATTAAAACTTCCTTTCAAAACTGCACCAACAATTAACGTAACAGTATTATAGCATTTTTCGCAAAAAATTTCAACAAGGATGCAAAGGAGTAGAACCTACACTTTCACTAATATTTTGTCGATTATCCACTACAAACAATACTATAATCACAAAAATTTGGTTAAACCAATATTATAGCACAGAACTTTATGGTTTATGGCAACACTCCAACTTGAAGTATACGACCTTGAATATCTTCTACAGTTAGCTTTGTGTATATGTGTACTGTTGGCGGAGTCTGTGGTACCAACACTACTGTTGGCGGATAACCTTCAAAGTATAGCGATATGTTGTTTACCATGCTTGGGTTAAGATATATATTCGCTATAGCTGTGGGGTTTTCGTTACGCAATATCAAATCTATATGCCCAGTTGTTATACAGGCAAGGTCTATGCTCTCAGTTATTTCGACTGGTTCGTTGGGTACTGCACATTGCTTAGGTAAAGTTGTGTCAAAATAAAATTCCGCTGTGTATGTAAAAATATGAGTTTGATACAGCATATCAAAATCTTCTTGTGTTTTCCCAATTATCTGGTGTAATGGGCTGTTTACCATTGCAGGATCGGTTATATTGTTGGAAATTTGGGCTAACAAGCTATTGGCAAGCATTGCCTTTGTATAATTTTGTTGGGCTATAGCTTGGGCATTATAGATATTGTAAAAAGCCAACACCACAGGGACAACAATCATTGTGAGCAACAATCCTGCCATTAGTGTTTCTATATATGTAAAGCCTTTATTTTTACGTTTATTGTATATTTTGCACTACACTCCTCTCAGTTTGGGTTAAGCTGTTTGTGAGTTGTGTATTACTCGCTATATCGGCAGGCACAACCAACAGTATTTGGTCGTTTGACAGCACCCAACTGGCTCCCTCTGTTTGTGGGCTAGACACTTGGCCTGCTATGTAACCGTTTGTTTGCAACATTTGCAAAACTTGGTCTATGCTCGCGCCTATCTGTGCACCTGTTTCCAATCTGTACAGATCCAGGGCGTTTCTTAGCACTATAGTAGATTGTATATCGCTGCGCAGACGAGCTCTTTCTGTGGTGCCAAATAGGTTCGGAGCCACTATTGCTCCTATTATCGCCACAATGGCAAGCACTATAACGATCTCCATCAAAGTAAGGCCTTTTTCTATTTTCGTGTTCCTTCTTGCGTATCTTCTTGTGTTTCTTTTCGTACACATTTAATGTTATCTATCCTCTCAGTTCTGCGTTAAATTTGTCTTTCAGCACACCTAACAAATTTTCGATAGTTTTGTTAACCTCTATATCTTCAAGTGTGCGATTAGGATGTCTGAAGGTTATGCTATAAGCCATAGATTTATAACCCTCTTCTATTTGTTTTCCTTGATACACATCAAACAGTGTGATACTTTCCATAATTTTCATATTCTCACTGTTTGTTTCTGCTTTTATGGCTTCCTCTATTTGAGCCGCCGAAACATCTTGCTTTATTTTGAAAGCTATATCTCTTGTTACTGTCGGATATTTCGGTAAGGGCGTATATGTTTTGTTGAGTTGTATGTGGGGCAGTAACTCTTCTATATTTATTGTAGCGGCGTATACCTCTTGTTCTATTTCATAGTTTTCACAAACAAGAGGGTGTATTTGACCAATATGACCAATAACGCTATCTTTTAGCAAAATATTGCCTGTGCGTCCGGGATGCATATAGGGATATTCGTCGGATTGATTATATTCTACATTTATACCGAGAGCTTTGATTATAGTGTCCACTATACCCTTTATATAGAAAAAATCAACTCCGCTTTTGCTGTACATACCAATTGTCAGAGTCAAATGTTCCGATGGTTTATCTTGGGTTTTTGTAAATATTTTCGTCAGTTCAAAAAGAGCCACATTCATATTGCGGCGACTGTAATTGAGGGAAAGGCTACTTAACATACCTCCCATACTTGTTGTTTTCATTATGGAGTTTTCCCCGAGGGGGTTGTTTATTGTTACGGTGTTGCGCAAAGAATGATTTGCAGGTAGGTTAAGCCTGTCAAAAACCCCGGGATTTTCAAAAGAATATGTCATAATTTGGTGTAATCCCAAAAATGCTCCCGTACTCAAAATCAGTTCTTCTACCTTTTGACGAGGGTCTTTTTCGCCTATCACGGTTATGCTGTCCATAGCAAACGGGATTTTGTCGTAACCAAAAATACGGCTTATCTCCTCAGCTATATCGGCCTCGCCTTCTATATCTTTGCGAAAACTAGGAATATATGCGGTGTTGTCCTTCGTTTCTATCTCCAAGCTGTTTAGTATGCTCTCCATTTCTTTTGGATCAATATCTGTACCCAATAGGCTATTTATTTTGTCTGGTGAATATTTTATCGTGTGTCCTTCTACCGGATTCGGGTATACATCTACCCAACCTTCTATAACGGTACCGCATTTTAGCTGTTCTATCAACTCCATGCAGCGGTTTACAACAGTTAAGGATAAATTCGGATCCAACCCCTTCTCATTGCGGCCGGAAGCGTCTGTTCGCAGATTTATAGATTTGGAGGTTTGGCGAATTGTCGGGCCGTGAAAATTGGCAGATTCAAAAATAACCCTTGTGGTTGAGTTGCTGATTGCACTGTCTCTGCTCCCAACAACCCCTGCTAGAGCAAGAGCTTTTGTGGGGTCCGCAATAACAAGGTCTTTCCCTGAAAGGGTGTGAGTGCTACCGTCCAATCCCGCTAATTGCTCCCCATCTTTTGCATTTCTTACAACTACGTGGTTTTGTGCCACACAATCCATGTCAAATGCGTGTAATGGTTGGCCCTGTTCCAACATTACATAGTTTGTTATGTCTACTATGTTGTTGCGAGGACGCACACCGCTAAGGGTAAGACGACGGCGCATCCATTGAGGAGATGGAGCTATTTTTACATTTTCCACAATCCTTGCAACATAGCGAAAACAGGCATTCGGGTTTTCTATAGTTACTTTTACGGCATTTGTATCTTTTTTTGACGAAACATTAGCAGGGATTTCCTTTGTTTGGTAGCCAATAGCGGCTGCTTCCCGCACTATCCCCTTTAAACAAAAGCAATCAGGGCGGTTAGTGGTTAGCTCAAACTCAATCACATCATCTTTCAGCTCCAGTGCTTTACATGCATCTGAACCCAACGGTGGTGGTGAAGGAAAAACGTAAATACCGTCTTCCACTGCTTCCGGATAGTCGGTAGGCGTATAGCCTAGCTCCTCTATCGAGCATAACATTCCCTCGGAAATTTGCCCGCGAAACTCTTTTGATTGTACCGACATGCCGCCGGCAAGCACAGAGCCGGGCATTGCGGCAGGCACAAAATCGCCTTCCTTCAGATTTTTTGCACCCGTTACCATTTGATAACTTTTACTGCCGTCTGTAACGGTTGCAATTGCAAGTTTATCCGCCTCGGGATGAGGCACAAGGCTTGTTACCTGAGTTACCACAATCCCCGACAACTCCTTGCCTTTAGAGTGTATTGCTTCCACTTTTGTGCCGCTCATTGTCATTTTGTCAGCAAACTCCTGGACATCTTCTAGTTTCACAAATTCTTGTAACCAAGATAATGGTATATTCATAGTTGTTGTTCCTCAATAAAAATTAAAATTGGCTCAAAAACCTTATGTCATTTTCGTAAAACAGACGCAAATCTCCTATTGTGTAGCGTTGCATCGCTAGCCTTTCAAGCCCCATGCCAAAAGCAAAACCAGTATAAATGTTTGGATCCACACCGCTCATTTCAAGCACGCGAGGGTGAACCATTCCACATCCCAACAGTTCTATATAACCCTCTCCGCGACACACTTTGCAACCGGATTTTCCGGTTTCACAACTAAAACAGGAAATGTCCATTTCTGCGCTAGGTTCCGTAAAGGGAAAATGGTGGGGGCGAAACCGAATTTTTACATTTGCCCCAAAAAGCTCTCTTGCAAACGTAAGTAAATTGCCTTTGAGGTGAGCCATCGTTACGCCTTCGCCAACAACAAGCCCCTCTATCTGATGAAAAACAGGGCTGTGGGTTGCATCAACTTCATCCGGTCGATATACACGCCCCGGGGCAATAATTTTGATTGGCAAATTACCTTTTTCCAACACTCGCACCTGCACGGGAGATGTTTGGGTTCTAAGGAGATAATCGCCCAAATGAAAAGTGTCGCTTTCATCTCGGGCAGGATGGTTAGCATTTATATTAAGAGCCTCAAAGTTGTAATAAGCGTTTTCAATGTCGGGACCTTCCACCACTTTGTAGCCCATCCCAAAAAAGATGGCTTTTATTTCATCCATTACAGTAGTTAAGGGATGCTTGCGACCAAGGCTGAACCCCTGACCGGGGCGGGTAATGTCTATAGTTTCTCTCTCTAATGCCGCTGTTAGCTCCTCTTTTTTTATTGTAGCCCTTGACTGCTCCATTAACTCTTCTAGCTTTGTTTGCAACTCGTGTACTTTTTGTCCAAAAGCAGGGCGTTCCTCTTTTGGCAACTTGCCCAACTCTTTCATTAGAGCCGTAACTTGCCCTTTTTTGCCGAATACACCTATTTTGAACTGCTCCAAGGCTTTTAAGCTAGTTATTTGCTTCAAATCACTTTGGGCTTGTGCGTATATTTCTTCAAGTCTGTTTTGCATAATAATCCTTCTATATCTGCTCTGTTAAATAGATAGTTGCTCTTGCAAAAGTGGCAGTGGATTTTCGCTTCCCCATCTTCTTTTAAAATGGTTTGAAGCTCCTCTTCACCAACGGAGATTAGAGCTTTTTGCGTTTTTCCCCTTGTGCAATTGCAATAATATGCCGGCTCGATACTGCCGTGGTCGTTAATTTTATGATGAGGGAAAAGTGTAGTTAGTATATCCTTCCCTGTTGTAAGCATGGTGGTTACCGGAGGCAGTGTAGACAAAACACTCTCTAAATGGGATATTATCTCTTCTTTTGCACCGGGCAACAACTGTGCAATAAAACCGCCGGCGGCAAGGACGGTATAATCTCTGTCTACCAAAACCCCCAATGCAACACAAGAGGGAATCTGCTCGCTTTTGGCATAATAGTGAGTTATATCTTCTGCGATTTCTCCGCTAACAAGAGGGGTTTGACCGCTAACGGGCTCTTTTAGCGAAATATCTTTTGTTACAGTCAGTGTGCCTTTTCCGATTGCTCCGGACACATCCAACTTGCCGGTTGGTTTTGTCGGAATCTCCACTATATTGTTATGTACATAACCCTTAACTTGAGATCTATTGTTTACCGTTGCAACAATACCACCAATCGGACCATCGCATTTTATTGTTATTGTAAGTAAATCTGTTTCATTTTTGAGCATTGCTCCCATTATCGCTGCGGCAGTAAGGGTTCGCCCAAAAGCCGCTGTAACAACAGGACTGGTTTTATGTATAGCAAAGGCATCATTAACAATGTTGCGGGTATTTGCGATAAACAACCGTACACTATCTTCTACCGTGTGTATCGTAACTATGTCTTTAACTTCTTTTTTGATTTCCTTTTTAATTTCCTTGTACCTCCAATTTTTGTAACGGCACTATAAGCACTATAATAAAAACGGAATGCTCCAAAAATCATTATAACACAAAAGTTGTGAATATGTCAAAAATATTTTTCACGGTCTGCGAAAATTTAGTGATTTCAAAAAGATTTCAAAAAAGCATAAGGACAATGAAATGATGAAATAAGGAAACGTTGCTGCCGCACGGCATTTTTCCCTTGTTTTGTCCGTGAAATTCAGTGTATAATGTGTAATAATATTTCTCGGCACAAAAAAATCTTTGCCGCCCACACATAGCTTCAGCCATCGAGTCACACATAGAGAGTTTCAAAGTTCGTATTAGAACGGCTATATTTTTGTCCTAAAACGCCCTTATAACGCCGTTTTCTCTTTCCCTGTCCACTTTTTACCCCTCAAAATTTCATTCCAAAAATTCGTAGGTTTTCATCGAAAATATGTTTTAGGGATTTCCTAAATTTTTTTAGCGTAATTATTTGCACAGAAATTTAGTTTACGTCATTATCACCAAACTCAACAAACCTGCAAAAACATCTGTACCTTTTCAATATACTGAAACATATCAACAACAAAACACATGTGCATGTTAAACGCTCCCTGCGGCTTAGGCTACAGGGAGCGTTTTTTTGGCGGTTTTTTTATAGGGAAAGCACAGCTTTCGTTAATATCCGATCAGTCTTCTCTTTCTCCAGCTTAGTCTTCTGACCTCTGCCCCCTACCTTTTGAAAGCTGTGCATTAAGCTCGGCTATTATTCTTGCTTGATCCGCAAGGGCTGTGTCTTTTTCAGCAAGGGCTGTTGCTTGATCCGCAAGAATCGTGTCTTTTTCCGCAAGGGCTGTGTCTTTTTCAGCAAGAACAAACTGCCATTTTTGACGCTCGGTTTCTGCTCCGCGCCGTTCAGCACTGCCTATAGCCTGTGCCTCATCAAGCCTTGTCTTTTCTCTTAGCCGCTCCAGTTGTCGAAACTCCTCTGTGGCTATAATACTCCTGTACGCTTCTACTACTTGAGCCATAAATTCGCCTCCTATTTCTACTAATTTTACCAGATCTTCTTCGGTTAGTGCGCTAAATAACGCAAGCCATAAATCCTTTTCGCTTATATTATCGATAGAATCTATATCAGGTAGCTTGGGTAGCTCAAAAATTGGTAATATATATAACAAAAAGTCTTTTCAACCCGTTTTCAATCTCCACGGTTTCCAAGTACGTTTGCTCTATTATAACCCAAAAAAAGTTATTGCTCAACTTTTTTCGTAAAAACAGGAAAAACGACTGATTATACACAACCTTAAACCTGGCAGGTCGGACAATAATAAATAGCCCCGCCCATATATGACGCTTTTACTAAATCTCCGACGCAAACAGAGCAAGCCCCCGAACGCTTCCAGCTATTTGCGGATAGTATCGTTTGGTAGCCGCCCCCTTTGTTAAATAAATCTTTTTCTGTATCCCGCCCACCGCCGTCACGCATAGCTTTAAGAGTGGATTTAACAGCGATAAATAAACCGCCCTTGTCATTGTCCGAAAGGGTTTCAAGTTTGCGTTTTGGATGCAACTTTGCATTGAATAAAATATCGTGTAATACCCCGTTGCCAAGCCCGGGGATGCGTTGCTCGGTAGCAAGCAGTGCTTTCATGCTTAAATTTGGCTTTTCAGACTGCAAAAACTCGTCCCAATAAGCCTCATCAAAAGCATCTTCCAACGGCGACGGCTTAACAATGCCTTCCGTGGAGTTTGCGGCTGGCTCGCAAAACATATTACCCCACATCTGTACCGTGCAGCTTACAAAAGTATCGTCGTCAAGCCCAAGCAAGAGTTGATGGGATTTTGGCAACTTTTCTCCTTTAGCATGATACTTTATGGGAGTGCTTATTTTCAAAAGCATATCACCGCAAAGGATTTCTGTATACCCACCATTGGGATTTGCCGATACAATAGGTTTGTTCTCGAGCATGGCTCCATAAGCGACATGGTCGCCTGAGTAAAATGCAAATGAATGTGGATGTGCGTTAGTTATAGTGGTTTTGATTGTTTTACCGATTAAGGTGCGGTTGATTTGTTCGGCTAGAACATAGGTTTCCGGAAGTTCTATCATACTTTTAGCTCCTTTACTTTAATGTTAATGTAGTCGTATGCCCACATTCTCTGTATCCGACACGCTTACACGCATTGATTGAAATGGGATAAGCATTACGCGCACCAACCTTTTTGCCGCGGTTTATGCCATCTCGCTCCGCTGCTTGAATTACATGACCTGCAATGCCTAGTTTTCGGTAGGCGGGTAAGGTGCTAATCCAAGCCAAATGAACAAAATCATCGCCGTCCATTGTCATGCAAGCCCCAACAGGCAACCCATCATATTCAGCTATATAGAAATATTGCCCGTCGTTACTTTTCATGTCGATATAATCTTGGAGAGAAAATATACGATGACCGCGTGTCGAATTAAGAATCGCCCCTGCGGCTTTGAGCTCAGCAGCATCACTAACTTTTGCTATCTTCAACTCTTTGCCAAATGTTGGCAGAGAAGTGTCGCCTAGCTCATGTGCCATCACCGCCAGGGTTTCCTTGGTAAACAAGCCTGTGGACATAAACAGTTCCGGTTGCTCATCACCCGCTTGAAACATAATAGTGTCAGGAATATCACCCGTCGTCATGCGTTTAGCGATCTCATTCGCTTCCACTTTGCCGATACAGTAAATAAAGTTAATGTTTCCGCTTAACCAGTACAAATTGCTTTCTTCGTGACTTTCGTTACCACGCAACTTGCCTAGCATTTCAAAGTAATCTAAGTTCATGCGATTAATGATGTTGATGTAGTGTTCGTTCATTGCAAATCCTCCTTTATAGCAAATTAACTTTTCGTTGTCTCTTTTAAATCACAAGAGTTAATTTGCTTTCCTTAATTCAGCACTTTGTGATTTTTTAAGTTGGGACAACCGTTAAGAAAAGTGCTATAGAGCCTAATGTGAGTTTTCCAGATTTTTACTGTGTTCCTTCAAAAGCTCCAACGAAGCACCGGAGATTTTATCACTTGCACCAGCCCATAAATCCTTATTTGTTTCCAGTTCCTTCCCGAAAATCCTTTGTGATAAATTTTTAATAATTTGCCCGGCGGCATACCCATGCGGGCTATTTTTGTTATCGCTCATTGTTGACAAAAAATAGAAAAATGTTTTCATTTCTGTATGATATATTAACTCGACTAACTTAGCCCGATATTCTAAATCAACACTCTTCATTTTAGGATATTTTCTTTGATCAAAAACGTGCTGGGCTTCATGTTTTAACAGGCTGATTTGAAATTCATCAGGTGTATTTTCATATTTATCTTTGAAATAGCAAATATCATTTTTTGTTGCCCAACCGCCGACACCTGTTTTACCTAAAGATAGATAGTCCAACCATCCACGGGTGATTACTTCCTCAATTGCGTAAAGATTAACATCTACTTTGCCTTCGGGAATTTCTACAGTAGCAGTTTCGCAGGTCTGTTTGCGCCATATCATAATGTTGAAATATGGCGCTACAAAACCGACCCCGACATAATAGCCCCTTCGTTTATAGTAGCGCTTCACTCTTGCATATCCGCCCCACTTTCTTATGAAGTGCATTCTTCCCCTAAAGTTGGAGGGTTGTTCCACAAGCACCCATTTCAAATAATCTTCATACTTACGCAAACCGTCCGATATGCTTTCATCTTGCTTCTGCCCGAGAACATATACACCTTTTTCAAAAATATCTTTGTATTTCTCAAGCATTTCTTGCCCATCGTCTACACTTTTCAAGTATGCAATAACTTGATTGTAACTACCGGATGCACATGTAGCCTTAAAAACTTTTTCGTCATAACTCATAATAGGATAACCCTCCCAAAAATATCAAGTATTTGCGTCGATTCAACAAATTTTCAGATCCTTTTATTAACTTTTTTCATTCTATCACAACCTATCACAACATCATAACATACATAACTTGACAACAGTATGTCAAGTTATAAAAAATATGTAAAAAAAACACGACAGCATAGTTGTCCAACTTTAAAGTTGGACAACCCCCGTCGGAAGCCATTCAACTCAAAAATCGCCTACAAATTTTCAATTTCAAGCTCTAACATCCACATTATATTTTTCCAAATCTACATCTTGCAATATCTCTTGGGTTGTAGTAATTATGTTAAACGGTTTTTCCAAAGGCACAAATGCTACACTGCTTACTTTTAAAAGCCCTTCTAGCAACGGTAGATTTTGTTTTATCAAAGTTTCTGTTTCGGTCTGCTCTAACCTAAACTGTAGGATAATATGCCCTTTAGCCCTCTGTATATACGCCTCTATTTTACCTAGATAAGCTGTGTTAAGAGAGAGTAGCGCACTGGCATCGCCATCCTTTTTTTTGGAGCCCTTCTTTTCTTTAAAAATATAAAGCTCGCCGTCAGATCTGTTCTGATTTATAAATAGCGGCAACGGCAAATACACTATATCTTGCAAATTATGTACAAAATCTATTGTGGCAGATATTTGTAATAAAATATTCCTGACTGCTGTTAGCTGGTTGTTTTGTGCAGATAACTGCGGATTTTGCACCAAACTTTCTCCCACGGTTTGTAATGCCTGCTTTATATTTTGAGCAAGTCTTACTATCGTTGTGTCTATCTGACTTTTTGGTTCATTTAGGTTTAAACTGTAAAGTTGCAGGAGGCTTTGAGTTATGTTGCCGGGGGTAGTAGCGGCTGGTGCAACGGGAGTATGATGTTGAGGTGTTTGCTCTGCTAATGCCGTTGGTTGAGCAGTTTTTGTAACTAACGCCTCCCGTGCGGTTATATCTTTTGTTGTAGCCTCTCTTATCTGTATTTCTCTTTGAGCGAACTCTTTTTGTATAGTTTCATTTTGGGCAGTTCCGCTTACGGTCGTTCCTCTTGGGGCGGTCTCGTTTGCGATCATCCCTCTTGGGGCGGCTTCGTTTATCGTCGTCCCTTTTTGAACAGTTTCGTTTGTGTTTACAGTACTTTCTTTTGGGGCAGCATCTTTTATGACACCATCTTTCATTAGATTTTCTCGCAACGCTGTTTCGGCAAGAGTGCTTCCTTGCTGCTGTATTGGATTTTCTGTTAGCAAAATATTTAGCAAATTCTGTTTTAGTGGTGGGTTTTCAATATTTGCCAGCCCTTGGGACAGTGCTTCAAACAAGTTGCTTAAACTCCCCTGCCCTGCGGCTATATTGTCTACAACTGCGGCAGTAGCTTGGTTTATGGGGATTTGGTTTTTTAGTACAAAAATGCTTTTGCTTGTGTTGTCCGGGGTAGCTGTTTGTACGGTTGTGTGGGGTTGGGGGGGCTGTGCTTGGGGTTCGAGCGTTTGAGTAGGCAAAGGCGGCGGTTGTGTTGCAGGAGCAGGCAAAGGCTGTGGCGAGGTGGCAGTTTGCCCAACATCTCCCTTGGCACTATTCATATTAAACAGTTGAAGTAGCTGTTTTGCCTTTTGCAGGTTGCTATTCTCCAACGATATATTGTTTGCGAGCATTTCCTTTACCAAATTTAACATTTGATCGTTTATGGTAATCCCATGGGTTTGCAGCAGAGTTTTTATTGTCTGAATCGCCGTTTCTTGGGGCGCGCCGGGTGGAAGTTTTGGCTGCAACATAGGCTTTTGCGACAAGGGTTTTGTCGTTTTTTTCAAAATATCTATATCCACCTCAATATTTATCTCCATAGTTGACATCTCCTTTTTTTCAAATATATTATAAAAACAAAAAATATCCTGTATATTAAATCGGCATTTTGTGGTACAATAGTAATGTAAAAGTTCAAGAAAAAATTTAAGTCAAAAAAGAAAAGAGGTAGAGATTATGAAACTTTCACGAAAAGCAGGGGTATTGCTACACCCTACATCTTTCCCAAGTCCCTACGGCATAGGGGATTTGGGCCAATATGCGTACGACTTTATAGATTTTTTAGAAGATAGCAATCAAACTTTATGGCAAATACTCCCCCTTGGACCTACCAGCTTCGGCGACAGCCCCTACCAGAGTTTTTCCACTTTTGCCGGAAACACACTGCTTATTAGCCCAAAACTTTTGGAAAAAGATGGGTTATTGCATAAAAGCCAAATGCACATTCCCAATTTTTCCGATAACCGGGTAGACTATGGTCATGTACAAGATTACAAACACTCCCTTTTTGTTAAGGCTTTCGAAAATTTTGTGCCAAATGCCGACTACAAAAAATTTTGCAAACAAAACTGGGTAAATGATTACGCTCTGTTTATCAGTCTAAAAAAACACTTTATTGAAGAACGTAAAAACGGCGGGAAAGGTGAGGAATACGCTGCCTACAAAAAACTCAACAAAAAATACCTGTCCCCCAGTGCAATAGACGACTGTTATTTTGGGGCAATTTGGAATTCCTGGCCGCAAGATATAGCCAACAGAAAACCAGCCGCAATTAAACATTACACAAACCTTTTGCGGTCTCAAATAGACTACGAAAAATTTTTGCAATACGAGTTTTTCCGCCAGTGGGGGCTTTTGAAAACTTATGCCAACAAAAAAGATGTGCAAATTATTGGGGATATTCCCATATTTGTTAGCATAGACTCCTGCGATGTGTGGACAAATCCTAAACTTTTTTATTTGGACACAAACAATAACCCCACGGTGGTAGCAGGCGTTCCCCCGGACTACTTTAGCGAAAAAGGCCAGCTTTGGGGCAACCCTTTATATAATTGGGAAGCCCACAAAGCAGAAAAGTTTGCTTGGTGGAAAGCCCGTATGAAAGCCTGTCTGCAAACTGTAGATGTTGTGCGTGTAGACCATTTTAGAGGGTTTGAGGCTTACTGGTCTGTAAAATACGGTGCAGAAAACGCCATAAAAGGAAAGTGGGAAAAAGGTATAGGAAAAGAGCTGTTTGTTGCATTGCGGGAAACTTTGGGTCAAGACTTGCCCATAATTGCAGAAGACCTGGGCGTTATAACACCGGAGGTAGAAGCCCTGCGAGACGATCTGGGGTTACCCGGAATGAAAATTTTACAATTCGCCTTTGGAGGCGACGAAAAAAACTTGTATCTCCCCCATAGTTATCCTCACAAAAACTGTGTTGTATACACAGGCACACACGATAACGACACAACAATAGGTTGGTATAATACTGCCACAGAAAAGCAAAAAGATCATTTTCGCCGTTACACAAACAGCAGCGGACACAACTCTGCCTGGGATATGATGCGCCTTGCTTACTCTACCGTTGCGGATTATTGTATCATCCCCCTTCAAGATATACTGATACAAGACAGTTACTATCGCATGAACACCCCGGGAGAAGCTGAAAACAACTGGAAATACCGATACGACATGCACGCCTTTTCCCAAGAAATTATCGACTACCTATGTTATTTGACAGAATTGTATAACAGAAAACCTGTGAAAAAACACACGGATCAAGATTTGTTGTAGCACTTTTCCGGTGGTTGCCCATTTAGAAGGAAAAGTGAGGAAAAGTTAATTTGTTGTGTAAAGGAGAAAAAACAGTGTCTATCAAATACACCCCTGAACCATTTCGTATAAAAATGGTAGAAATGATTAAAATGACTACCCCCCAAGAGCGTCTACAAAAAATAAAGGACGCAAACTTTAACTTGTTTAGCCTGGCTTCCGAAGATGTTTATATTGATCTGCTGACAGATTCGGGGACAGGTGCAATGAGCCACGAACAATGGTCCGCAATGTTTGTTGGAGACGAGGCATATGCCGGCGGCCGTAGCTATCGCAAATTGCTTAAAGCCGGTACAGATGTTTTTGGCTACGATTATATACAACCCGTTCACCAAGGCAGGGCAGCCGAAAAAATTTTAATGCCGCTATTATTGGGAAAGGGAAAGTTTGCAATTTCTAACATGCATTTTGATACAACCAGGGCACACGTTATATTGTCGGGTGGTCGCCCCATCGACAACATTGTACCGGAAGGCAAAAAACCAAACATACGCTCCAAATTTAAAGGAAATATGGACATAACCCGTTTAGAAGAGTTAATAGAAGAAAAAGGGGCTGAAAATATAGGTGTTATTATACAAACAATCACAAACAACTCTGCCGGTGGCCAACCCGTAAGCATGAAAAACATGCGAGAAGTCTACGAAATCGGGCAAAAGCACAATATAACGGTTTGTATAGATGCGGCTCGGTTTGCCGAAAACGCCTACTTTATCAAACGAGATGAAGAGGAGTTTAAAAATTGGTCTATACCCGATATTGTCAAAAAGACATTTAGTTATGGTGACGTGTTTACAATGTCTGCAAAAAAGGATTTTAATGTAAACATGGGCGGTATGCTTGCAGTTAAAGACAAATCGGTTAACGCTGCTTTGATTCAAAACATTAAGGCTTCCTGCATTAATTTTGAAGGGTTTTATACTTACGGTGGGCTTTCCGGCCGCGATTTGGAAGCGATGGCAGTGGGCATTTATCAATACATGGAAGAGGACTATTTAGCTTACAGAATTGGTCAAATGGAATATTTGGCTGCCAGGTTGGATGCCGCAGGGGTGGTGTACCAGTCTCCGGTTGGGGGGCATGGTGTATATATTGATGCAAAGGCAATGTTTCCACATATTCCCTACAAAGAGTTTCCTGGCCAAGTTTTGGCTGTTGAACTTTACAAAGAGGCAGGTATTCGCTCGTGCGACATTGGCTCATACATGATAGGAAACGACCCGGACACAAACGAGCAAATAGAGTCTGAGTTCGAGTTTACCCGCCTTGCAATCCCACGCCAAGTGTATACCCAATCTCATTTCGATGTTATGGCAGATGCGCTAATCGCAATTAAAGAGCGTGCAAGCGAGATAAAACGCGGTTATAAAATAAAATGGGAACCGCCAATCTTGCGCCATTTCCAAGCGGAGCTGGAGCCGATAGAGTAAGGGCATTTCAGAAGCACACAAAAAAATGCACCACAATAAATGACACAAATAAATCGAAGGAGCAAAAACCTTTATTTTGCTCCTTTTTTTAGGGAAGGTTTTGTATAGTAACTTAAATTTTTCTGGTTTTCTGATTTTTTTAAAAAAACAAGAAAAAGTTAAATTGCTTATTCAATTTTTGCGGACGGAAAAGCTAATGCTTATTTGTATGCAATGTTTGTGTTATAAGCTGTTCAATGTTTATATCATGTTTATCGCAAACTAACAACGAAGCAGTGCGGACTATATGCTCTTCAAAGGCGTTCAGAAGACCCCCCTCATCATTGTTCAAATAGTATGATCGGTCAATATCGAACAACTTATCTCCTGAGATGGATAGAATCGCATTCTTGTGTTTCATTATCTCCGGATGGACAATGAGATGCATATATTCATGTACAACTGAGTGCGGCAGAAAGTCGCCAAGTATGACAGACATCTCAGATTTCTGTAAAAAATAATCAGCAGAATATACGCATTTTAGTGGGCATATTATTACAGACAGCCTCGAAACATCGACTTTATTATTTTGTGTCATAGAATTTAATGTACCAATAATTCGTGCCAACTCACTTTCTTTAGCTGTTGATGTATTGTTGACTATACATTCAATTCTCTTGTCGGTTTCTTGAAAAAAATCACTTGTTTTTATTACGCTCAAATACTTTGGAAACTCTTTAACCCAACTGAAAAAATCGCCATCTCTTTCTTCCTCTGTCAAATTTGGAAGTGTTTTAACATATTCGCAATATTTATCAAATGAAATGCCATCGTCAATGAAAAAAGCAAGACTCTCCAAAAGTGCAGCTCTAGGCCAAAACGGATAGGGTTCGCATGTGTTCTGACGAGCACAACCAAAATATCGCTTTAGGTCATCTAATCCATCTAATCTTGAATAATTTCTGACTTGATTGCATAACGCAATAGTCGTTTCCGATTTATTTATGTCCGAATATTCATATCCGGATATAATAAGTCCAAAATATATTGCGTTGATGATACTATTTGACGAAATGTTGATATCCAAATTATTCATAACCACATCTCCTAACCGTACATTACATAAATTAACTCGCCACCGCCAAAAAAACACGGTATCGAACAAAATGATTACACCAAACCCAACCCACCAATTTCTACCCTCAATTCTTTTGTTCTTTGGAGTATGTCGATGGAAAAGGGCGAATTTCTCACAAATTCCGCCCTTTTTTATAAGTTGGTTGGATAGCCACTTTAATTTTTAAGGCTTTGCACCCATTCGATGGGCATTTGTACATAACGTGCAATTTTATCAGGTGTAAAGCCATCTTTGAGCATTTCAAGGGCGGTTTCACGAGCCTTTTTTTCTAGCCCTTGTTCCAGTCCTTGTTCTAGTCCTTGTTCTAGCCCTTTTTCTCGTTCTTCGTTTCTAAACCTATCCAACGTGCCGTCTTTCTCAAACTGTTTCAAAATAATGTTACTCACAGCAACATCAAACATCGCTATAACCTCCTCAAAAGTTGATTGGTTTGCACCCAGTACCCTATTAATATAAATGTTTACTTTTTCCAATATTCCGTATTTCCTGTACGCCTCAAATACCTCTTGCATATCCGTTTTTGTTAGGTTACTACGCAAATTTTTCAAAAAGACATTTTCCTCTGCGGTTAATCTCTTGCTCTCAATTATCTGTATCTTAAAAGTATCGCCTTTAATGTAATATATGCCGTTGCTAACTTCTTCAACCCCGAATCCTCTGCCATTTATAAGATGGCCGAATAATTTTTTTGGTTTTGGGGTAACTACAAAGCTGATTGATATGTCTTCCGTGGGGATTTCCTCAAAAGCGGAGTATATCATTGCATAACCTATAACTTTATTATAATCCCAAATGGAGAGATTGTCCGTTTCGGATTTGTACTCAAAGATGTTATTATTTCTGAATATCCGTCCTATGTTTTTGTCTATCTTAACATCTGCCGTTTTTTTGATTATGAGAACGTCCATTTTGAGGGCTTCTTTGCTTAGTTGGTGTTCATCTTCAAAGGTTAGGACATCTTTATAATCATGCAGTTCTAATTGGAGGGCGGCAAAAAAAGCCTCGTGCCAATAGATTTTATCTTGCTTGCTGTTGTCTTGCGGAATGTCTTTATCCATAATGCCCCCTGCGAACCTGATTAAGTCAATTTTAGCAGAAAAAGACGATAAGCACAAGAGGCAATCGTCTTTTTGTCAGGAGAAACGCACGAAGGGTTACCCGAAAAAAAGTAAATATGATTAGTATAGTTATGCTAATATCACTTAGCACTTAGCACTTAGCACTTAGGCATTTTATACAAAACACAACAAAAAAGCAACACAAAACGAGTATATATGCCGAAATTAGAGAGAAATTAGTTTTTTCAAAAGTTTTTCCGGATTGGTGCATATAGCAAATCTCTTTTTCTTCAAACTTCTAGGTTTGTGGCTTACTTCAAATATTTTAAGGATAG
>WRKF01000149.1 GCA_009778165.1 Defluviitaleaceae bacterium | reverse complement strand
CAAAGATGTTATTATTTCTGAATATCCGTCCTATGTTTTTGTCTATCTTAACATCTACCGTCTTTTTGATTATGAGAACGTCCATTTTGAGGGCTTCTTTGCTTAATTGGTGTTCATCTTCAAAGGTTAGGACATCTTCGTAATCATGTAGCTCTAATTGAAGGGCAGCGAAAAATGCGTCGTGCCAATATATTTTGTCTTGCTTGTTGTTTTCTTTCTCTGTATCTTGTTGACTATTGTTTTTATCCATAAATGCTCCGCAGATTTTGATAGTGGGATTTTTAGCTCATCTATAATCATTATAAGGGATTTTGTTAGAGTTTTCAAGAAAAAATTTTTCCGACACAAATAAGGGCTACCGCTTGTAGCCCTTATTTGTGTTGGTTTCAGCCTGTTTATTGTGGTGTTCAAAATCTAGGCTAACACAACCTGTTTAATTTTTGCGAACGGATAAGTTAATGCTTATTTTTTCTCGGTCTTCTCATTGATTGAAGCCATGGCCGCAGCTTCATCTTTTTCAGAAACTTTATTAAAAAGGTATTTTAGGACCCACAATCCGTCGCTTGGATTCCAGTGCCATTTCCCATGAAGTTTTAGCGGGTATACATAAGGAATGAGTATGAAAAGCATAACAAAGCTATTTAAACCTAGCAAACTCGCCAAAAAACGATTAAAAATATCAAGCGGTGCGAGGGTGGAAAGCCAACCTCCTGCCTGTTCTAGTGGCACAGATAAGAGGTCATCTCTAAGCGGACTTGCCTGGAAAAAACCAATAAAATCGCCAAGGCTAAGTATCCCTCCGCTTAAATATAAAGCAATAGGAACAGCCATCAAAGCCTGAAAAAATGCACCTGCTAAAAATAGCAGTATCATATGAAAACGGTTTGCCTTACCCTCCGAGTAGTTCCCAACATAGGCTCCGAAAAAGAAAAATTTGTTGATTTTGAATCTTTTGCTGTCAAAAATAGTTTTGCCAAAGAACCCCATCGTGATTTTTACATTTGGCTCCTTCAAGAGGCAGCGTGCCACAAAATAATGTCCAATCTCATGAACAAGCCCAATGATAAACAAACATAACATTATGACAAATAAGTTTATTGTAATATTCGCAATATTTTCCATATCGAAATCTCCTCGTTTCGCATTATTATAGCAAACATCTTTTTAATCCCTTTTCATCCCTATACGTCTGCTACATTATAATTATAACCTAAAAAAGGTTATTGCTCAACTTTTTTTCGCAACAAGACCACAACATATAAATTGATAATTTTTTTCAAAAAAAACTTTACAAATCGTCGAAAATATGTTAAGCTGTTCACACTAATAATACTTATTATATATGGGGGACGGATTAATGAAAATTAGCTTATCTAACTGGTCTATTGTAAAGAAATTAACTGTATCTATTACAGCTATTGCAATCCTTTTTACCCTTGTAATGTTTTATAGTCTTTCTTTTACCGAAACTATACAAAACCAACAAGAACACATTTATACTCATGTGCTACCGCGCAACGTTATTCTTACAGACATGCAGCAAGAATTTCGTGTTTTGACTGCCTACGTAACTTCTACTTTTAACAACGTTTTTTGGTTAATAGATGCAGAAGCAGACGATATAGCTTATGTCCACGAAAGGCTTGACGCTACCATATATAACCTTGCTGCATTCGCTAACATATATAGACTGGCCGTTGATGCCGATACCCTCGTAGACAGTTTTCTGGGTTATGGAACACAGCTTTATGCCATGTATATCATTGATTCTATTTTGGATAATATTTATGAAATACGCAACTATTACAGATTACCAAATTATGAGTTTATAGTGGGCTACACACCCCTTTTTCAAGATGCTACAAGCATAATAATCCCGACTTTTGAGTTAATGGAGGAATTGAGAACCCTTAATGTAATGTTAGTAGGTATTTCCATTTCAAATTTGTTTACTCTGCAAAACCAATATTTTAACTTTAGACGGATTGAAAGCGCAGTTATTCTGTTTATTGCTTTGTTTACTTTGTTTGCTTTAAATACAAGTTTCAAAAAAAGGATAGCCCAGTTTGAAGCAAAAGCAAAATTAATAAAAAGCGGCAACTTTAACATGGATATACAAGATAAAAGTGGCGACGAGGTTGGTAAACTTTCAAATATAATGGAAGATGTTGTGTATTCTTTTCAATCTTTGATCCGTAAAATCACATATGTATCTACGGAAATCGGAAAAGGTAATGTAGATTTACGTGTAGATGAATCTGAGCTCGAAGGGGAGTTTAAAGAGGCTGCTGTTGCTGTTAATAATCTAGCCGAAGAGGTAATGACATTTGCATCTTTAAAAGCAGAATCGGAATATTATAACTATGTACAGTTTATGATGGACACAGTGCCGTTGGTTATAACTTTTTGGAGCGAAGATTTGGAAATTATCAGTTGCAATGTTGAAGCAGTTAAACGTTATAAAATGGAAAGTATAGAAGAATACAGAACTGATTTTCGCCTTTGTTCCCCACCTGTTCAACCGGACGGAACTCCATCCGATGAAAAGGCAATGTACTTTATAAAAAAAGTGCTTGAAGAAGTAGAATATCTGGAATTTGACTGGATGCACAAAGAAAAAGACGGAGAGCTTATACCCTCTAAAATATTTTGCCACAGGGGGGTATATATGAACAAAAAAACTGTGTTTACCTATGCTGCCGATATGCGCAACTTCCACAAAATGCTAGAAGAAATGAGCCGCTCCGCCAGAGCAGAGGAAAGCTCCAAAGCAAAAAGCAGATTTTTGGCAAATATGAGCCACGAAATTCGCACGCCTTTAAATGCAATAATCGGCATTACTGAAATGCAGCTCAGACATGCTAAACTTCAAGATGCCCCCTCAAGCATGGGAGAGTCTCTTATAAATATACACAGCTCCGCAAATTTGCTTTTGAACATAATAAATGACCTTTTGGATCTTTCTAAAATAGAAGATGGCAAAATGGACATTGGTAGCGAAGAGTACAAAGTTGCAAGCCTTATAAACGATTCTGTGCAGCTAAATATTGCTCGTATTGGCAGTAAAGAAATAAAATTTACACTAAATGTAGATAAAGATATACCCGCTAGACTAATTGGAGACGAGACGCGCATTAAGCAGATTATAAATAATGTGCTTTCTAATGCCATTAAATACACTAACAAAGGTGCTGTTGAAATGGTAGTGAAAGTTGAAGAAGATTTCTTTGACCAAGATGCCGGTATGGTTACTCTGCTTATTAGTATTAGTGATACAGGGCAAGGCCTTTCAAAAGAGCAAATAGAAAAACTTTTCGATTCATATACTAGGTTCAACTTAGAAACTAACCGTTTGGTTGAAGGTGCAGGGCTTGGTATGAATATAACTAACAATTTAGTGAATTTGATGAATGGAAATATCTCGGTTGAAAGTGAAATTGACAAAGGTTCGACTTTTACTATACGCCTGCCTCAGATTAAAGCTAGTGAACAGATTCTCGGCGAAAAAGTTGCCAAAAATTTAAATAACTTACGCATTGATACAAGCACAAGACTAGAGCGGATTAGAGTAAGGCAAGAGCCTATGCCTTATGGTAAGGTTTTAATAGTAGACGATGTTCCAATGAACATATACGTGGCAAAAGGGCTTATGTCACCTTATGAGCTGCAAATCGATTCTGCTGAAAGCGGCTACACTGCAATCGAAAAAGTTAAGGCAGGCAACGAATATGATGTAATATTCATGGATCACATGATGCCGCAAATGGACGGTATTGAAACTACACAAATATTGCGTAACATGGGCTACACAAAACCTATCGTGGCATTGACTGCAAATGCTGTGGTTGGGCAATCGGATGTGTTCCTTAAAAACGGTTTTGATAATTTCATTTCCAAACCGATTGATATACGCCAGCTTAATACTGTACTCAATAAACTGGTTCGCGTCAAGCAAAACAATGGGGTAAGCAGCGACGACACAAAAGTATTAGATGAAGAATTTGAAGATTACACTAAAATCTCTGAGTTCTATGACATGGTATATATTGATTTTGCAAGAACCCAAAAAGACTTTGCAATTAAGTTGGTTAATGCCATAGAAAAAAATGACCTTAAAGAAGCAAACTTTTTGACCCACACCATGAGAGGATTAGCGGGCTTTATTAACGAAACGGTGTTGGTGGAGTTGGCAGGGGAAGCAGAAGCGGCTTTTGCGGCAGGCACTGTGCCTTCTGACTGCGTAGACGCACTGGTTACAGAGGTGAAACGTGTACTTGCAATAATCATAGAAAAACACGGAAGTGAAATAGACCATATACCCCCACAACTCGCAGAAATATCTTTAAATAAAGAGAGTGCCAAAGAAGTTTTTGACAAACTAAGCACACTGTTAGAAAAAGGAAGCATCGAGGCATTGGATTTGTGTGGCGAATTAACCGAAATCCCTCAAACAGAAATATTGGTTCAACAAATTGAGAATGTAGATTTTGTTGCTGCCACAAAAACCCTTGCAGATTTAAGGGGAAAATTGGAGGTATAAGTTATGCATGTTGATCGACATTGTGTTTTAATAATAGATGATACTCCCATAATGTTGCGTATATTGGGGGATATACTTAAAGCAGACTATGACATATTGCTAGCAAGAGATGGCATACAAGGTATAAATTTGGCTAAAACTAACAAACCTAGCCTGATTTTATTAGATGTTGTTATGCCCGATATGTCAGGTTTTGAGGTGATTACAGTATTAAAAACCGACTACGAAACCGAAAATATACCGGTAATATTTATTACGGGTCTAGATTCAGCTAAAGAATTGGAAAGAGGCTACCAGTTGGGGGCTACAGACTACATAGAAAAACCATTCGTTGAATTTGTTGTAAAAAAACGTGTGGAGTTTGCTATAAAATTTCTTGAGATGGAGCGAAAGTTAGAACAGGCTCTAAAAGCCTGTCAGCTATAGCAGGTACGTATCTCATTGTCCTTATGAATTTTTTTGGAGCTGCTGAATCAAGGAAGCAATTCCGCTTAATACGTAGCATTTTAAATTTAGGATAAAATCCCAAAAAAGAAAAAACTATTGACATAAACTTACATTAGAGCTACAATAATATAAGGTGATAATGCTGTATAGTGGTTCCTTTTCAAATTAACCCTTAAGCGTAATAGCTAATATATATCAAAGTCAGTTACTCCCCTTCCCCACCGTTTTGGCAACGGAACACATTACTTATAGCAGTTCCGTATTTCATTGTCCTTGCACTTTTTTGAAACTGCCGAACCAAGGAAGTAATTGAGGTAATCGAAGCAATCGAAGCAATTCCACATTTTATTTTAGAAAGGGTCAGAATTAAAAAGTTAATTTGCTATATGCTGTATATGGAGGTTTTCTAATGAAGCGTGAAGGTGAAAAAAATATAATTTACGATGACGCTATGTCTATAAATGCCGTAGGCAAATTACTTGGCGATAAAAAATCAAAGGGAGCGGGCGGTTTCGTTAAAGGTTTCGACACAGAAGAAGAGCCGATAGGCGAGTTGCGAGAAACCACCGGAGAACCCACCAATGGTAGAGCCGGTTCTCGAATGCAAACAGAAGAATCCGTTAAAGACATAGCAAAAGGTAGAGTAAGAGAAACGGTCCATAGAGATAGAGAGGAAAATGGAGATATAAGCAGATTCGGCAGAACAACGGGAAGAGATTCGGAACGGTTTTCGGATAGGTCGGACAGATTAGACAGGTCAGAAAGATCGGAAAGAAATATAAATTCCGAAAGAGCCGTTGGAAGAATGAGAGCAGAGCCTGAAAGATCTTCCGGATTTGCAAATGAAGCATATGAGGACATACACACACCAAGAGCAAGGTCTGCAAACTCTCAATCCCAAGAATTGCACCGTGTTAACAATGAAGGAGAAAGAGTTCCCCAAAGAAAGATAAGTGCTGATCCCGAAGAACGAGAGCAACGCAAACGCAGGCTCATGGGGATGGATTTGGAAGCACCCAAAAACGCTGCCGCATCAGCAGAAAGAATACCACAAACAAAAGTGCAGCCCGCACAAAACCAATCTAAGCGTACCAGATCGCCTCAACTACAAAACAACAGACCGGCAGCAGACCCTTTCAGCAGAAAACGAGACGCTCAGTTTGCATTAATAAAAATCGGGGCATTGAGCGGTCTTGTGATCGCCTTGATAGTCTTTGTGTTTTTAATATGGCAAATAAACTCCTTGCAAAGCCAGCTCGAAGAAACGACGATAGCCTATCAAGAAACAGAGGAGTTTGAAGCTCTGAGGGCTGAATTTGAGCAACAAGAAATGGCGTTGCTCGAAGCCAGAGCAGAGATAGACAGCTTAAATGCTATGTTGGCCTCTCTGATAGACCCCGAACCAATTATAGACGGCAACGAATATACAAACGGCGACACGCCGGGGGCACAGACGGGGGGAGCAACTGTACACACAGTGCAACCGGGCGACTCCCTCTCTCTGATCGCCCAAAACCTAATGGGTTCCGGATCAGCAGAAAATGTAAATGCAATAATGATAGCAAACGGTTTAACAAATCACAACATAGCTCCCGGTCAACAACTTACAATACCTGCGGCTCCATAAAATGAGTACACTATGGCTATTCCACCTAATTCTGTCCCTTACCAAAACAAAATTAAGTGGAATAGCTTCCCAAATTCAGCAGTTTTAGTCTAGCTTTCAAAGGATTAGTTTAAAGTGGAGCTGCTATATTAAGAAAGGATTTTTACCTAATATGGATTTAGAAAAAATGAACATTTTGGAACTTAGAAAATACGGAAGAGGTTTAGGCGTAAAAAGTGTAACAACCTACAACAAACAGGGCTTAATCGAAGCCATAGAGGAGATACAAAAACAGCAAAATAAAAAGGAAGATAAGAAAGAAACCAAAAAAGAAACCAAAAAGGAAGACAAAAAATCTTCTTTTGAGCAGGTATACCCACCTTTGGCTGAAACAGCAAGAACATCGCAGCCCTCAGTTGTTGTTACTACTCCACCCGCTCTCTCTTCTGTAGATGTTGTTTCAACTCCTCCCCCTCCTTCCGCTACATCGTCACGTACATACACATCATCATCTTATAACAATCAGCCGCAAAGCCAAAACAGAGGTTTGGACAGAGGGCTTGACAGAGGATTTGATAGAGATAGAGGCCTTGATAGAGATAGAGGACTCGACAGAGGGTTCGACAGAAACTTTGAGCAAAAAAACATAATTGCTCAATTGGACAGTGGTGAAAGCAGAGATGGCGTATTAGAGGTCATGCCTGATGGGTTCGGATTTTTGCGTATAGATAATTTTTTACCAAGCAACAACGATATTTATGTTTCTCCGCCACAAATACGGCGTTTTGCTCTCAAAACCGGGGATCATATAAGAGGCAATATGCGTATTCCAAAAGAAAACGAGAAATTCCCCGCACTTCTGTATGTAACAGAAATAAACGGAGACTCCCCTGAAATTGCCATGCAACGCAAAAATTTTGAATTTTTGACACCGATTTACCCAATAGAAAAAATAAATTTGGAGTACAACCCACAGGATGCCTCTACCAGGATTATGGATCTTCTTTCTCCGTTGGGAAAAGGCCAGCGTGGCATGATTGTAGCACCACCAAAAACCGGAAAAACAATTTTGCTAAAAAAAATAGCTAATTCAATAATTAGAAACCACCCGGAAATGCACATGATAGTGCTGTTGATAGACGAACGCCCGGAAGAAGTTACAGATATTCAACGTTCTATAAGCGGAAAAAACATAGACGTTATTTACTCTACATTCGATGAACAGCCGGAGCATCACAAGCGTGTGACAGAAATGGTGCTTGAGCGTTCTAAACGGTTAGTAGAACACGGAAAAGACCTTATTGTGCTTTTAGATAGTATAACACGGCTTTCCAGAGCTTATAACCTTACAACTCCTCCTAGCGGTCGTACACTTAGCGGTGGTTTAGATCCTGCAGCACTTCATATTCCAAAAAAATTTTTTGGTGCAGCACGAAAAGTGGACGGTGGCGGCTCTCTTACAATACTTGCCACAGCTCTTATAGACACAGGCAGCAAAATGGACGAAGTTATTTTTGAAGAATTTAAGGGTACAGGGAACATGGAGCTGACTTTAGACCGCAGGCTTTATGAAAAGCGTATTTTCCCCGCAATAGATGTGCAAAAGTCCGGAACAAGATGGGAAGAAAATTTGCTGACAAAAAATGAAATAGAAGCAATGTATAAACTACGCAAACTAATAAGCAAAATGCATCCTTTGGAAGCAACCGAGAGTATAACCCAAATGATAACCAGAACAAAAAACAACAGAGAGTTTGTGGGCGTGGTTCAGAAATTAGAGGAATAATAGTATGAGCAATAAAGCAATATTGGGCGGAACTTTTGACCCAATACACAATGGTCATTTGCATGTGGCACTGGCTGTAAAAGAAGCCTTTAACCCGGAGCAAATAATTTTTATACCAACAGGGAGTCAAGCCCTAAAGCAAAATACAGAAAGCAACAAACACCACAGACTAGAAATGGTTAAAATAGCTATCGCTCCTTACGAAGAGTTCACATTTTCTGATATAGAAATAGCAAGAGAGGGAACAACATATACTGTAGACACATTGGAAACCTTGGCACTACAGGGATGTAACGACCCCTACTTTATTATTGGAGAGGATGTTCTAAAAGGCATATTTAAATGGAAAGAAACCAATAAACTCTTTAAATTATGCCGTTTCATTTTGGTAAACAGGCCAAATTCCTTTGTTGACCAAGATATACAAAATATAATAGGAGTTATGAGGTCGCAAGGGGCAGTTGTTCATTTGCTTACAATTCCCGCCCTTGATATATCCGCAGAAAATATACGCTACAGGGTAAACACCAATAAGCACATTACTCAACTTGTACCCGAAACAGTAGCGAAATATATCGCGCAAAACAACCTGTACAAAGAAAAAATCCCATTCGATTTTGAAAAAGCTACGGCTATCCTAAAGAAAAACCTTACACAAGAGCGTTACGATCACGTAATGGGGGTTTGTGAAGAGGCGGTAAAGTTAGCAAAACATTACAAACAATGTCCTCACAGAGCCCACATAGCGGCATTGCTTCACGACCTAACAAAAGAATACACACCTCAAGAAAACGAAGCTGCCTTTGAAAAATATAATTTTACCCCTGATCAATTTATGGAAATGGGGATGGGGGTTTGCCACGGCTTTTTGGCTGCGGAAATTGCAAAAAAAGATTTTTTAGTACAGTGTAAAGATACACTAAACTCAATACGTTACCACACTACGGGTCGCCCACAAATGACTATGCTTGAAAAAGTGGTATTTATAGCAGATGCCATAGAGCCAACGCGAGGCGATAGCCCATATTTAGAAACACTGCGCAAACAAGCCTATCAAGACATAAATAAAGCCATGCACACCTGCCTTTCACACAGTTTAAGTAAAGCTCAAAAAAAAGGGGCTGTTTTTCACCCATTCGGAATTAATGCTCTAAAAGAATATGAGACTTGCCTTTAATTGCAATTCATGATACAATATAGTCGATTAGCTTGAAAATTGTTTGACGATTTTTAAGTTAACTGGCTATATCCACCAATAAAAAACAAATAAAAAAGATGTTTGCTGTGTTATAGAGTAGTTTAAAATAGCAAAAAAAACAAAAAATGGAGGTATATTTTGTGAGAGCAAAACTAAACAATTTGTCAATTGCAAAAAAGCTAATAATATCTTTTACACTTATTACAATCATGTTTTTGGCTGTGTTAATATACAGTGCTTTTTTTACTGCCAACATACGAGATACCCAAAGATACCTTTCTGATTATGTTCTAACCCGCAATAGAATTTTAATAGATATTCAGGCAGAGCTAAGAAATTTAAACACATTTATTTCAGCTACCGTCAATAATCAGGAATGGTTGGATTATGCTACAATAGATGATGCATTACAGTTTAATAGCCATATTGACAACGTATTGCACACAATGCAGGTTTTGGTTCACGAATACATTGAACTTATTGAGGCGGATTTGTTTGCCGATGTAATTTTGGATGATTACGAACGGTCTGATATGGTTATCATCATGATAGGAACTGTTTTGGAAAATGTCGAAGCGATACACTCCTACTCCTATATCACCCTCAGCCCTTTTGTTATGCATACCGAACCGCCTTTGCCGGATCTGTTCCCCGTGTTTTCGACACCCTCCATATCTTTGGTAGAGCATCTCAGAGAGCTAAATTTGGAGCTGGTTTCCGTTATAGGCGAAAACCTTTACGGGCAGCAAAGCCAATACTTCAACTTTAGCCTTATCGCTTTGATGTCTACTGCAATGGTAGCCTTGGGTGCTTTGTGGGTTACTGTAAGCAACCTAAAAAAACGTATGTCGGCATTTGGAGAAAAAGCCGATATTATAAAACAAGGGGATTTTAGCGTAAATATGCACGATGAAGGTGACGACGAAGTTGCTAAACTCTCAAATATTATTGCAGGTGTTATAGATACATTTGAAAACCTAATTAATCAAATCGATCATGTAACTACCGATTTAAGACACGGCAACACAGAAGCACGTATAGATACATCCAAATTTTTGGGGCGCTATTATGTTGCTGCCGCATCTATCAACGTTTTAGCAGAAGAGATAATGGGAGCAGCAAATTTAAAAATAGAGAAAGAATATAATGATTACGTAAGGGCAATAATGGAGTCTGTCCCTTTGGTTATAACATATTGGAGCGATAGTTTAGAGCTTTTGGATTGCAACAATGAAGTTATACGGCGCTACAAGGTTAAAGACAAAAAAGAATATTTGGATACTTTCTTTTTGTTTTCTCCCGCAGTCCAACCGGACGGCTCATCTTCGGAAGAAAAAGCATTATATTATCTCGAAAAAGCACGCAAACAAGACTACCTCAAGTTTGAGTGGATGCACCAAGATATAGAGGGAAATCCTATCCCTTCCGAGATAGTTTGCCACAGAGGAAAATTTAGAGGCAATAACGTTATATTTAGTTACGCTGTGGACATGCGAGATTTTCACAAGGCTGTGGAAGAGGCTAAGCGCTCTGCTAGTGTAGAAGAAGAATCCCAAGCTAAGACCCGTTTTTTGGCAAGAATGAGCCACGAAATAAGAACGCCGATCAGCGCTGTATTGGGAATATCGGAAATACAATTGCAAAACCCGTCCCTGCCAATGTCTGTAGAGGAGGCATTTGCTAAAATATACAACTCTTCTCAAGCTCTATTGAGAATTATAAACGATATTTTAGATTTGTCGAAAATAGAAGCCGGCAAACTAACAATAATGAACGAAGAATATGAAACGGCAAGTCTGATTAATGACATGGTACAGCTTAATGTATTTAGACTTGGTAGCAAAAACTTAAAATTCAATATTCATATTGACGAAAATATACCATATATGCTAAAAGGCGATGAGCTTCGCATAAAGCAAATTATGAACAACCTACTTTCTAACGCCTTTAAATATACCGAAGAGGGACACGTAACATTGGTTATAAAGTTTAATGAAGATAAGGAAGATAGGAATAACTCCTGTTTGCAATTTACAGTAGAAGACACCGGTTGCGGAATGTCGGAAGAAGACTTGAATGTGCTGTTTAGTGAATTTTCCCGCTTTAATGAAGAAAAGCACTATCGAATAGAAGGCACCGGGTTAGGTATGACAATTGTTAATAGCCTAATACAATCGATGAATGCCGATATTAAAGTAGACAGCGCAGTAAATGTCGGTACAACTTTTGAACTGGAAATACCGCAAGAAAAGGCATCTGAAAAGGTTTTAGGTAAAGAGTTAGTCGATAGCTTGTCTGATTTTAAAATGACATCTAACCGCTTTACTGCCAAACAAATGCTGTTCACACCGGATCCCATGCCCTACGGAAAAGTATTGGTAGTAGACGATGTAGAAACAAACTTATACGTGGCAAAAGGAATCTTATCTTTTTACAGTATAGATGTGAAAACTTGTGACAGCGGATATGGAGCTCTTGATTTAGTAAAAGACGGAAATGTATATGACGTTATTTTCTTGGATCATATGATGCCCGGAATGGACGGGATAGAGACTATCGGTCGCATACGAGCAGAAGGTTACACCCACCCAATCGTTGCTCTTACAGCAAACGCACTAATTGGGCAATCAGAAATGTTTTTAGAAAAAGGTTTTGATGGGTTTATTTCAAAACCTATCGATACTTCCCGCTTAAACACCCTACTAAACAAGTTTATACGGGACAAACAGCCACCGGAAGTAGTAGAGGCAGCTCGTAAAAATGCCGAGCTAGCCAGTCAAAACAGGCAAGCTAAATCCGGAGCATGGGAGTTTTTTACCGGTGCTGCCGGGGATGATCCCTCTAACGAGTTTTTAATATCTCTACGTGCAGGGTTTGCAAAGAGCCAAAAAAGTGTAGCTGACGATATTAGAGATGCGTTGGAAAAAGGAGATATAACATCTTGCAGACGTTTTGCTCATACGCTAAAGGGGCTTGCCCGCACTATAAAAGAAAATGATTTGGCCTCAACTGCCGGAAAGCTGGAAGCTATTTTTGAGCATAACGAAATAGACGAAGAAACGCCAAAAATTATAGACATTATGGAAGAGCAATTAAAAGAGGTGCTGAAAGATATTCCAACGGAAACTGTTAATATTTCGCGAGATGATACCGGGGAAAATCTTGATATAGATACTGTAAATAAGTTGTTGCAAGAACTTGAGCTACTGCTTGAAGACGATAGTGCATATGCATTGCAAACTGCTGAAAATTTGCGCGGTGTACCGCAAGCAGATGTGTTAGTAAGGCAAATAGAAAATTTTGACTTTGAAGATGCCCTAAAGACTCTAATTATTTTAAAGGAGATACTCACATGAATACCGACGACAATAAAAAATTCAGCATTCTTGCTATAGACGACACACCTATGCAGCTGAAAATTCTTACCCAAATGCTATCTCCACTATATGACGTTAGAGTTGCTACAAGTGGAGAAAAAGGCATAAAACTTGCACAAAAACATCATATTGACCTTATTTTTTTGGATATTATAATGGAGGATATGTCCGGGTTTGAAGTTTTGGAGCAGCTCAAAAGCTCAAGCAAAACTGCGTCCATTCCGGTTGTTTTTACCACATCCATGGAAAAAGACACAGCAGAAAGTGAAATTAAAAACCTTGCCGGCGAAGCAGTTGATTATATAACAAAGCCTTTTGAAAAAGAAGTTGTGCTCCATATGGTAGGATTGCACACAAAATCACCAAACGAAACTTGATTTCACTATATTTACTATAAGTAATAATATAATAACGCTCATTCACAACATTAAGCGTTTAGCGAAAGGAATGGTTAATAGCAATGGAAGACCGCAACCTAAACAACACAGAAGAAGAGGTGGATGTGCTGGAAGATCTAGAGGAGCAACCCCCAGCTAAAACAAGGCTAAGAGATGAAATTTTTAGCTGGATAAAAGCCGGTATTACTGCTGCGGTTGTAGCACTCTTTGTAAACAATTTTGTAATTGTTAATGCAATGGTTCCCACAGGAAGCATGGAAACAACAATAATGACAAACGATCGCATAATGGCTTTTCGCTTGAGTTATTTGTTTAACAGCCCATCTCGTTTTGATATTATTGTTTTTCAAAACCCAAACAGCCCCTACCTATATATTAAACGCATAATAGGTATGCCCGGAGAAACAGTAATAATTGCCAATGGCAGGGTTTACATAGATGGAGAGTTTTTGGAAGAGGACAGCACCTTTATAAAAGAGGACTTTTTCGGAAACCACGGCCCGTTTTTTATTGGAGAAAACGAGTTTTTTGTAATGGGAGATAATCGCAACAGTTCTTCCGATTCTCGTTTTTGGCAAAACCCCTTTGTGTCCGAAGATCTTATCGTCGGCCGTGCTGTATTTAAATATTTCAGAGGATTTGAAATATTGAGATAATTATATTATAATCATAATATGCTCATGATTATGTATGACACAACAAAAAAAAATATGGAGGAGTAATTATGTTCAAAAAATTTATTGCCGCATTTGTTGTTTTATCGTTTTTGTTAGGCCAGGTAGTAACTTATGCCAACCCGGGTCTTACGACCCCTGTAGCTCCAAACCTTGTTTGGCACCAAAACCCCTTCCAATCTCAATCACCAATGCCAGCTACCATGCCTTGGGTTAACCCGTGGAATGTACCACAAGCTGTACCCCACGGTTGGTCCAGTTGGCAAGGCTGGTGGGACGATGCTTGGCCCTATATAATGTCGGGCAGCATGGCAGGTTGGACCTTTGAAGAGTTCTACGCTTGGCTTTCCCAAATGGGCATGTCCCCTTGGTTCGGCAACTATGTATGGCTTCCTCAGTGGGGCAACCAACCGGGAACTAACAACCCAATGTGGTTTCCCAATTGGGGCGCACCAAATTTAAACTTTGGTGTAGGAATGCCTCAATGGCCCTCTCCGCCCGCTTGGGGTACCCCCGGTCGCCCCGGTTGGGGAGACCAGTTTATGATGCCACCCGGATTTCCCGGTTGGGGGTATCCTGGCTGGGGCTACGTCCCAAACCAAAACTGGGGTCAATGGGGAAACAACCCATATCAATGGTGGTGGGGAGATTAATTTATAATTCGGAGCTTTCCAAAAAAACAAAAGTCAGATTCATATTCAGAAGAGAATGTGAATCTGACTTTTTTGTTTATAGTTATTTTATTTATAAAAAAATACGCAATTTTTATTTTCGTTCATCCTCGTTCAATAGCCCTTCTTTTTCCAAAATGCTCTTTAGCACGCTCACCTCTGCATCTATATCCAACGCCTTATCTTCAAACAAAGAATCCAATTGGTTATTGTATGCCTTTTGCAATACTTCCAATAGCTCCTCTATTTTTTCTGTTGCTTTGTTTATATTTTCGCCGCTCCTTCCCTGCTCTTTCAAGTGTTTATAGTTATCCAGCAGTTTGTTTGTGGTAGGCAAATAATAGTCCACAAATTTGTTAATATTTCTTGACTTGTGAGGGTATTTTTCTACAAACTCTATTATCTTGTTTGTAGTTTCACTTAGCTCTGTCAGCTGCGGGCAAATTGTGCTGTCCTTCAAATCACGTTCGTGCCTTTTTAAATCGCTATACAAACGATGCAGTTCAGCATTTTCATTGCCAGAATCCTCTTGTTGCTCCGATTGAACCGGTTCCGGTATTTGGGGCAGTTCAAACCGAGCAACTTTTTTAACTTTCTTTTTGTTGCGACGATTCACGATTGAAAGTGCCCAAACAAAACCCACTATTACCATAGATACAGGAATCTCCCAATAGTCAAAGGAATCTTGAAAAATTCCCGGAAACCCTACAAACCCGGTGGTTAAAGTGAGTACAAAAAAGGCACAAGATACTAACATTAAGCAACAAACTATAAATATCTGATAACCCAGAGTATATATTTTGTGCGTTTTATTTATTATTACAAGGCAAACAATGTAAGTAATAAACCGCAGCACTAACGTGATGAATATATATATATTCATAAAAGCATATATATTCATGGATGTGGGTACAAAAAAGTGCAATGGCCAAAAAACAGCAAGCAATATAAGGTTTATAGACAAAAAGACCATAGCTTTTATTGGCCGGCCTAAATATAAAAAGTTAAAACCCACGGGGAAAAATGGGAAAAAAGTAAGGAAGATAGTAAGAAGAACACTCTTTTTCGGAACCTCCTCAACCTCTTGAGCCATTTCCTTTTTTATACAGTTAAAGCAGTTGGATTTGTTATCTACAGAAATATGACACTCGCTACATATGGGCTTGCCACATATGGTGCAAAGAGCCATTGCTTCTCTATCTGAGTGTATATAACATTTCATTTAATCCTCCTTTATAAGACTTCCTTATAGCGGTTTATCGACATATGAAGCCTACATTTGATCAGGGGCATTTATCCCCAACAATTTAAGCCCATTGTGCAATATGTTTTTTGTTGCGTAAACAAGTGCAAGACGGGCGTTTTTAATATCTGTATCTTGTGATATTATTGGATTGCTTTGGTAAAATTTATTAAAGGTCTGTGCCAAATTTGTAAGATAACGTGTAAGTATGTACGGCTCGTTTTTTTCTGTTACCTCCAGCAATCGGTCTTTGTATTGGTAAATTTGAGCAAGTAAATTTTGGGCAGCTTCGTCTGTTAGGCAAGCATAGTCTACGGTAGCAAAATCTATTGCCCCCCCCTTTTTTAGCAGGCTATTGGCTCTAGCATGGCTATATTGCACAAAAGGCCCTGTTTCCCCATCAAAATTAAGCATTTTTTCCAAAGAAAAAACCACGCTCTTTATGCGGGTATTGTACAAGTCGTTAAAAATTACAGACCCTATACCGACAGCATTGGCAACATCCTCTTTGTTTGCCAGATTCGGGTTTTTTTCTTGTATTATTTCTTTTGCCCTATTCACAACTGCGTCCAACAAGTCCTCCATAAGGACAACATTGCCCTCGCGGGTAGATAATTTGCCCTCCTCCAGAGTAACAAGACCAAAGGGAACGTGAAGAAGGCCTTCCCACCAATCGTAACCCATTAGCTTTATGACTTTAAAAAACTGGTTAAAATGTAGCGCTTGATCAATAGCCGTCAAATACAGCACTTTGTGAAAATCAAATGTTTCCTTGCGGTAAAAAACTGTCGCCAAATCCCTTGTGGAGTACAATGTTGCACCATCGCTGCGCAATATCATACAGGGGGGTAGCCCCTCATGCTCCAAGTCTACTATCTGTGCTCCGTCGCTTTCTTGCAACAGCCCTTTTTCTTTTAACTCCTTCACAACGGGTGCCATTTTGTCGTTATAAAAACTCTCCCCGGTGTAATAATCAAAATCTACACCCAGACGTTTGTATATACGTTTAAACTCTTTCATGCTAATATCGTAAAAAAACTGCCATATATCCAGAGTTTCTCTGTCCCCTTCTTCCATTTTCAGCAGACATGCCCGCCCTTTGTCGTCTAGGGTTGGATCTTCTTTGGCTTCTTGGTGAAATTTCACATAAATCCTGTTAAGCTCGGCTATGCCACCTTCTTCGACCGCCTCTTTGCTTGACCAAAGATTATATGCAACGATGAGCTTACCAAACTGGGTACCCCAATCTCCAAGGTGGTTTACGCCAACACAGGTATATCCCAAAAAACTATAAATATTGTACAGTGCCTGACCCATAACAGTAGAGCGTAAATGCCCAACATGAAAAGGTTTGGCAATGTTTGGTGAAGAGTAATCTACTACAATTGTTTTGCCATTACCAATTGTGGATGAACCATAGTCGGTACCCTTTTCTATTACTTCGCTCAAAACATTTTTAGCAAAGTCGTCTTTTTTTAGGTAAAAGTTGATATATGGTCCGGCTTGTTGCACACTTTCCACAAAAGGTATGGTGTTTTGTAATTGGGTTGCCATTTCTTGAGCAATTGCTGCGGGAGCTTTTTTTTGTTCTTTTGCAAGTTTAAAACAGGGTAAAGCAAAGTCGCCCAAGTGCCGCTCGGGTACTTCCAAGGACTGCATTACATAGTCTTTGTCAATATTCACTTTTTCTTGTAATATATTTGCCAGTTCATGTCTATAGTTCATTGTTCTCCTTTTTTCCTGTCATAGAGCAACCTATTGTTTTGCTGCTTTTCTTACTGCTTCGGCTACCGCTTTCGGCACTCGCATGTCCAGTGCGGAGGGTATTATATAATCTTCTTTTAACTCACTATCTGCCACTAAAGAAGATATTGCATAGCTGGCGGCTATCTGCATTTCCGTTGTTATATCTTTTGCACGAGCGTCTAATGCACCGCGAAAAATCCCGGGGAACGCTTGCACATTGTTAATTTGGTTTTCAAAATCGGAGCGACCTGTGGCGATTACTCTTACACCAGCTTCTTTTGCAATATTGGGCATTATTTCAGGTATAGGGTTTGCACAGGCAAAAACTATTGCATCTTTTGCCATAGTCTGTGCCATTTCTTTTGTTAAAATGCCCGGTGCAGAAACACCAATAAACACGTCTGCATCTACCATTGCCTCGGCGAGTCCCCCTTTTGTTTTGCTTTTGTTTGTTTTTTGGGCAAGTACGTTTAAGCGGTCGCTGGTGTGCTTTTTGTCCGCTTGCACAATGCCTTCCCTGTTTATAAGGGTTATATCGGTAAACCCATCAGCAAACAATATTTCTGAAATGGCACAACCGGCAGCACCGGCACCGGATATTACAACTTTAACCCGAGTTTTATCTTTTTTAACAAGTTTTAGAGCATTCACAAGACCTGCCAGCACAACAATCCCTGTACCGTGTTGGTCATCGTGAAAAATCGGTATATCACAAAGTTCTTTTAAGCGTTTTTCTACTTCAAAACACGCCGGGGCAGCAATATCCTCTAAGTTTACGCCACCAAAAGAGCCGGAAAGCAAATAAACAGTACGAGCAATTTCTTCCGGGTCTTTACTTTTTATGCAAAGGGGTATTGCGTCCACATCGCCAAATACTTTAAACAGAGCCGCCTTGCCCTCCATTACGGGCATACCCGCTTCCGGGCCAATATCGCCCAAGCCCAATACTGCGGTGCCATCTGTTACAACTGCAACAGTGTTCCATCTGCGTGTTAGGTCAAAAGAGCGGTTCACATCTTTTTGTATCTCCAAACAGGGTTCGGCTACACCGGGTGTGTATGCAATCGCCAGCTCCGCCTTTGTACCAACTTCGGCACGCACTTTCATCTCTATTTTACCGCGCCATTTTTCGTGCATTTCTATTGCTTTGCTCATAATCATACCTTCCTTTTCACAATAATAAATTGAAAATAATAAAATTTGGCGTGTCATAAAACCGTGGGGCTCTGCCCCACACCCCGCAAGGGACTAGCCCCTTGACCCCGTTTTTCGAGGTTTTTATCGGGTTAGGTTTTAGTGTGTTTCAACTTAATCTATGACACGACCCTTGATTCAGCAGTTCCAAAAAATCCATAAGGACAATTGGATACAGAACTGCTATAGCTTCTAAATTGAATCCGGCACAAAAACTTCTATTGCCTGTGGTATAACATTTATACGCACCGGAGTGGGAGGTCCGTTTTCACCGTCTATATTTGTGTCCACAAAATCGTTAAATATCAGTTCTGTGTAATTATCTCTATAATATATTATGTGTTCGTCCTCCATGTGTTCCCCTTTTATGAATTTCATTAAAAGTGCCATTAACTCCGTTATGTTCCCTTTTTTTACTGCCAACATGTCAAAATACCCATCTTGCACACTTGCACTTTCGGCAATTTTATCAAAACCTCCCGCACCCCAGCTGTTTAGTGCCACAAAAAAATATATATTTTCTTCCAACGTTTGGTGCGAGTTTTTTATAATAACGGAAGTAGCTGTAAAACTTTGGAGTTTTTCTATTGCTTTCAGATAATATGCCATATTGCCCAAAGTGTTTTTTAGCTGTGCATCCACATAATGGGATATGTTTGTTAATGTACCGGCACCAAACACATTTATAAAATAGCTTTCGTTTGCTTTCCCAATATCTACGGGTATGGTACGCCCTTTGGTAATAATCTCTGCTGCTGCGGTGTAGGGCTTTTCTATTTTCAAAAACCGAGCAAAGTCATTAGCTGTGCCTGCCGGTATAATTCCTATTTTTGTTTTCAAATTACTTTTTATTACTCCGTTTATAACAGCGTTTAGGGTACCGTCGCCACCTGCGGCCACTATGGTATGGTATTGGTTTGGCGAGGCTCTGCCAAGGCATTGTGCAATGTCTTGCATGGTATCTGCACGCAATATGCTAATATCATATTGGGCATATGTAAAAATTTTTAATATGGTGTCCAACTCATTTTTAAAGCTACGGTTACCGGCATTAGCATTATAAATTAATTTTAGAGTTTTGATAACTATCACTCCTTTTATAAAGCTCTAAAGATAACTGGTTATGAGGATATTTATTATAACACAAACTACGGTTATCGTCAAAAATGGGGGACGTGTTTTTACTATTATTTATTATTATTTATGAATTTATTCTATCACAAGGGGGGGTGATTTTCAATAAACTATTGGTTGAGTTTTAGAGTAATTTCAATTTCATTGAGGTAAAATTTGAGAAAAAACTCATAATTTAATAAAATAAAAAGTCTGTGTATCACTATGGGTACACAGACTTTTTTAATTCATGGACTGGGATTTAGCTTCTTTGCGATAAGTTTGTTGTTTACATCACCAAACCTTCTCACATTATAAGAAGCTCTACAAGTTAGCAAAAAAGCTATTACGAAAATCATTTGCTATGTTATCAAGGTCGTTGTTTAACCCTATCCTCCCGGCATCTCTGCTTGGGTCAAACCCGCCGTTTTCTATAGCAAATGATACAATTAGCTGCCCGAAGTGTATTAAAACCTCTTTAAGTTGCTCTCGCATTTCGTCGAGCTTATCCATAAGTTGCGACCATCTACCCCAAAGATCCGGTGATGGATTGTTATGAAGCATAGCAAACATTTCTTGCCGCATATCCCGTAAAAAAGAGCGAGCATGATTATGGGCGTGGAAAAGAATAGCCTGTTCTTTTGCTAAGTCTAACTCACCCAAAAGTTCATCCAACTCAGCACCTGTAAAATTTCTTTGAAACAAATCTCTAATTTCTATAAACTTAGAGGCTAAATTGGAAAAGGACTGCGAGATGCTTGTATTATCAAAAGTATTCCGCGACATTATGAAAAAAAGTCTGTGAGCTAAACCGAAATAGCTTTCCCTCTCAAATTCTATAAATGAGCGTGGATTAGAAAACAAATGTCCTTCAGAACCCTTTAGAAACCAACTTTCATCAATTTCTTCTAAAGCACCGGTTATGCCATTTTCAGACTGTGCAAGCTCTTTAAGGTAAGCATTATAGTGATTACCTAGAGTTAAATTATCTTCACCGTAAAGAAAATCAGCCAAAAGCCCCTTTCCTTCTGCACTTATATCAACAACAACGTGTTTAGTGCTATTTATTTGTTTAGCATCTGTAAGGTTATTGAGCTTATTGTTTAGCTCGGTATTATTGCCATTTCTGTAAATCGAAGAACTTCTCCTACCAAAACCCGCTGTCCTGCTGCTGTTAGGTAATGTGTTATAACCAATGTTTATATTCATACCCTATCGCTCCTTTCGATATAGCATTATAGCAGCTCCATATTTCATTTTCCCATATTTTTTTGAAACTGCCCAATTAAGGAAGCAATCCCACTTAGTAATATTTCAAAAAGGGACTACACCAAGTGGAATTGCTATATAAACTAAAAATGCTATTGCTTTGTGTAGTTTACAATCCTCATATTAACAGAAGCTCTACAAGCGAGCAAGGAAGTTATCGCGAAACTCATTTGCTATATTAAGGTCGCTGGGAGTTAGTCCTATTCTCCAGGAATCTGTGGCTGGATCAAACCCGCCGTTTGCTATAGCAAATGGTACAATTAACTGCCCAAAGCCTGTCAAAATCTCTTTAAGTTGATCTCGCATTTCTTCGAGCTTATCCATAAGCTGCGACCACCTATCCGTGAGATCCGGCGATGGGTTGCTATAAAGCATAGCAAACATTTTTTGCTCCATATCCCGTAAAAAAGAGCGAGCATGGCTGTTAGCTTGGTTACGAACAGCTTGATCTTTAGCTAAGTATAACTCACCCAAAAGTTCATCCAACTCAGCACCTGTAAAATTTCTTTGAAACAAATCTCTAATTTCTGTAAACTTAGAGGCTAAATTAGAAAAGGACTGTGAGATACTTGTATTATCAAAAGTATTCCACGACATTATGAAAGAAAGTCCGTGAACTAAACCGAAATAGCTTTCCCTCTCAAATTCTATAAATGAGCGTGGATTAGAAAACAAATGTCCTTCAGAACCCTTCAGAAACCAACTTTCATCAATTTCTTCTAAAGCACCGGTTATACCATTTTCAGACTGTGCAAGCTCTTTAAGGTAAGCGTTGTAGTGATTGCCTACAGTTAAATTATCTTCA
>WRKF01000148.1 GCA_009778165.1 Defluviitaleaceae bacterium | reverse complement strand
GGGGGGGGGGGGGGGGGTATAATGGTACATGATGTACAGTATTTTTTTATAGGTTTTGTGACTTTTTTACAATTTTTGAGTTAATCAAGATAAGTTTCAGGTTAATCAAGACAATTTTTGAGTTAATCAACACACTTTTTTGACTTAATTAAGCAATCAAGGAGGATTTTGGCAATGACATTTTTTAGTACGATACGAGGCAGGTTAATTACATCTTTTACTGTAATGGTAATATTAACAGTAGGGCTTGGTCTATTTTCGCTCAACATTCTTAACAACAGCATTGATCAGTTGTACGCTATCATTTATGGTGGCATGACACGAACCGCCATAGTCCATGAAATGAACACTTATTTACATTCTATACGAGGAAATATGCGGTTGGTGGTCCTAGGTAACTTGGATGACGTAGACTTTATTTCCGGAATACAAGAAGATATCCATCAAGAGGCACTTGCAAAGGAGGCTTTGGGAGAAGCCTGGCTTCACAACTTTGACAATGACCTTTCGCTAACACCACAAGAAAGGGAAACCTTGGATCAAGCCATGCATGATCTAATGGACATTTTTAACGAATACATGGAATATGCTACAGCTCTTTTGGCATATACTATCGAAGGAAATGACGCAGGTGTGCAGTCTATCCTTGCTCATGCCTCACAATTGGGCGACTACATGGAAGAGTATGCAAACACCATGATTACGGTGGGTGACGACAGGGTTGACACTGCTGTTGCACAATTATCCGCAGATACTGACTTAGGGGGGTTACTTATTGCGTTCCTTATCCTCGCTGCTACAGTTTTGGGTCTTCTTTTTGCAAGCATAACCACAATAGGTATTCTTAGAACTATACGACACTTGTCCGGAGAAGCTAAAAAAATTGCGGAAGGTGATTTTAATGTGTCTATGCGTAACAACAACAAAGACGAAATAAGTAGGCTGTCTAACACAATAGCCGACATGATAGAACCTCTCTCTAACTTGTTGGATGACCTTGCATACATTGAAAAAGAAACGATTGCAGGTAATTTGTACATGCGTATCCAAACTGACAAATATATAGGCGACTACTTAAAGGCGGTAGATGCCATAAACAATTCTATACATATACTGGTAGTTGACAACATTGATCTGCTAAATGTGTTCAAGGAATATGCAGAGGGCGATTTTGATGCTACACTCAAACCTCTTGGTGGTGACAGTGTACTATTTAATCAAGTTGCAGAGAAAATGCAGATGGAACTGAGAAATATAGATGCAGACATATCTTCCATAATCATGGAAGCTCAAAAAGGTAACCTTTCCTTTAGAATAGATTCCTCTCGCCACAAAGGTGGGTGGGCATCTCTTATTAATGGGTTGAACGGTGTTTTGGAAGCCTTCGTAACACCTCTTGCCGAATGTACACAGGTTCTCGAAGAAATTAGCAAAGGTAACTTGAGGGTTTCGGTAGAGGGCGAATACAAAGGAGATTTTTCCAACATTAAGAACTCTATTAACAGAACCGTACAATTTATAAATAGCTACATAGATGAAGTAAGCGCCAACCTTGGAGCAATGTCAAAAAAAGACTTGACAACAGAAATATCCAGGGATTATGTGGGAGATTTTTCTGCCATAAAAACCTCTATAAATGGCATTACTAGCAACTTTAACCAAATAATACAAGAAATAGACGCATCTACTGTACAAATATCTGTTGGGGTTAACCATATAACCGATATAAGTATGGGTCTTGCTCAAGGAAGCCGAGAGCAGAGCATGGCTGTGGACGCATTTAACACCTTGATTTCAACAATGTTGGATCAGATTAATGCTACAGCAGAGAATGCAAAGGTTACAGATGCTCTGACATCTCAAGCAAAAGCAAGCGCACACACCGGTAACGCAGAGATGACGGTTATGTTAAGCTCTATGGAAGAGATTAGCCGTGCAAGCGAAGATATTGCCAAAATAATCAAAGTTATAAGCGATATTGCTTTCCAAACAAACTTGCTTGCTCTGAATGCTGCTGTGGAAGCTGCCAGGGCAGGTGAAAACGGGCGCGGTTTTGCCATTGTGGCCGAGGAGGTGCGGGCTCTTGCTACGCGTTGTAACAACGCAGCAACCGAAACAACCACACTAATCGAAACATCTATAAGTAAGGCACAGGAAGGTAGTGCTACTGCTGAAAAAACGGCAGCAGCGTTGAGTCAGATTGTATCGCAAATAAATGATATATCTGAACGGATAACAGTTGTTTTTCAAGCTAGTAGCGAACAGGCAAGCAGTTTGGATGAGTTAGAAAAGAGTATATCACAAATATCTCAAGTAACTCACGCAAATGCAGCGTCTGCGGAAGATTGTGCCAGTGTAACGGAAGAGCTAAACGCACAAACAGACACTTTCCGCAGCATGGTTTCGGAGTTTAAACTGAGACATTGAAAACACTGAATTTAGAGAAGTGAATTGACTTTTTCGAGTTCATACTTGACAGAAAAAAGTCAATTCGCTATGTATAACCATAAAAAAGATAAAGAAATATAAAAAAAATTGACAAAAAATTGCCTTAGATATGTTCTTGTGTTATAATGTGTTTGTAGTCAGTAAGCATTGGAGTCGATTTATCTAGATTTAACTTAGATTTAAATCAATCAAGATAAATTGATAGCGACGAGAGCACTCCCTCGAAACATTTTTAGCTTTTAAAATGAACATGGTTTTGAAAGTACACACAAGTGCCAAGTTAAGGATAGCCTTTTTGGGTTTTGCCGGGCGATCGCCTTTGGCTTATAACCTGAGAAGCCTGATGTGCATTGACTTTTTTAAAAACGACTATATGAGCAATTCCCTCAATAACAAACTGGGAATTGCTACATAACAAACCATTTTGATAGAATATTTTAAGGAGGTTTTATCTAATGAAAATATTTAGCACAATAAAATCCAAAATCTTTTTTGCTTTTGGTGTGGTTTTGGCTTTAACAGTTGCGGCAGGTGTCACCTCTATTATGAGCCTTTACACTGTTTCTACCCAGTACGAGGGTTTGCTGAGCGGGCCTGTTCAACGGTTACGTTATACAGGGCAGCTTTCCAGTGCACATTACCAAATGGACGGCCTTTTTATGCGGGGAACTTACAACTCGGGCAATATCGCATATATCCAAGACATGATTGACCGTGCCCAACCTGCAATGGATTTGGAAGACACTATTATAGCTAGCTATTTTGCCGGGCTTGAAACAGATACAATTTTATCTGCACAAGAGATCATTGCGTTTAGAGCCGAATTTGAGTCTTATGTTGCATTGGTAACGGAATACCGCCGCATTGCTTTGATAGTCATGAACGCCTTGTTTGTGGATGACGTAGCTACCGTTAACCAACACATGGAAGAATGGCGAGCGATCTCTGCTGAAATCAGTGTAAGGCTGGCTGCAATGTATAACACATCTTCTCTCACTACAGAAAATTCTGTAACCGGCACAAGTACTTTTGCAAACTATATAATACTGCTTATATTTGGTGCAGTTTTAACCATGTTTATTTTAGTTTTTGTTGTGGCTATTTGGATAACACGTGCCACAATACGACCAATAGATAGAGTTGTTGCGGCTGTATCTACTGTTGCCGCAGGCGACTTTGATGTGGAACTGCGTAGCAACGATCGTAGCGAAATGGGGCAGCTGTCTAACTCTGTTGCAGATACAGTAGACACACTATCAGAGATTATTGCTGATATGCAGCATTTGGCAAAAGAGGTACAGGCCGGTGCATTAAGCGTACGGTTGGAGAAAAAAGGATACCAAGGTCAGTTTTTGGAAGTTGTGAACCGTATGAACATTGCTTTGGAAGTGTTGGTAGACGACACAATGCAGTTGGTTGACACAACCAAAAAGTATGCAGATGGTAATTTTGACGAAAAAATGAAACAAATGCACGGAGAAAGCATCGTGTTTAACGAAGCTGCCGACGAATTGCAAGCTAAGCTAAAAGGTATATATAAAGAGGTAATGGATGCGATTTCCCAAATAGAGAGCGGTAATTTGTCTTATCGTATAGATGCCGGCACTCAAGAAGGGGGTTGGAGAAACATATTAAACGGTCTTAACAACGTTATTGAAAGTTTCAGTATTCCTCTTACCGAAAGCTCCAAAGTTATGAACGATCTTAGCCGTGGTCAGCTTAATGTTAGTATAGAAGGAAACTATAAAGGCGACTTTTCTACTTTAAAAAGTGCCATAAACAAAACTGTAGACAGCCTGGCAAGTTACATTTCTGAAATGGAGAGTGTGCTTGGTAGTGTTGCTAACAAAGATCTGACACAAGAGATTGTGCGAGAATACGAAGGAGATTTTGCTTCGATAAAAGACAGTATTAACGGTATAACCAAAAATCTTAACCAGGTAATAGAAGAGATTGACAGCAGCTCTGTGCAAATATCTACCGGTGTTGTTAATATATCCGATATTAGCATGAGCCTTGCCCAAGGTAGCACAGAGCAAAGCAGCTCTGTTGAAGCCCTAAACGAGCTTATGAGTGGTATGCTTGAGCAAGTTAGAAAATCATCTGAAAATGCTACAGAAACAAATCGCTTAGCCACCGTTGCAAAGGAAAGTGCAGACGTGGGTAATAAAGACATGAAAGAAATGTTAGTTTCTATGCAGGAAATAAACGCATCTAGCGAAAATATTGCTAAAATAATAAAAGTTATAGACGATATAGCTTTCCAAACAAACTTGCTTGCTCTTAATGCCGCTGTTGAGGCAGCCCGAGCCGGTGAGCATGGCCGTGGTTTTGCCGTTGTTGCCGAAGAGGTACGAGCTTTGGCTCAACGCAGCAAAGATGCTGCAGCAGAAACTACAGCTCTGATAGAAGCAAGTATAGAAAAAACCACCAGTGGTTCCAAAATAGCAACAAAAACAGCCCAAGGGTTAGACCAAATTGTTAACCAAATTAACAATATTAGCGAGCTAATAGCAGAGGTTGCTCAGGCTTCCAACGATCAGCTAACCTCTATGAACAACATAAACTCCAGTGTGTCGCAAATATCCCAAGTAACCCAAAACAATACAGCTGCCGCAGAGGAGAGTGCATCTGTAACCCAAGAGCTTTCTGCCCAAACGGAAACATTTAGAGCTATGGTAGAAGAGTTTAAGCTAAAGCACTAGGCTAAGCTAAATGTATGATAGCGTTTATAGAAGGCAAAGTGGATACCATGCTAGGCAGTAGCCTGGTTGTTGGGACGGATGGGGGCGTTGGATACAATGTTTTTGCAACAACTGCCACTATTGAGAATACGAATGTTGGGGATACAATAAAGTTATATACCTACATGAGTGTGAGCGAAAACAAAATAGCCCTTTATGGGTTCAGCTCTTATCAGGAGACAAACTTTTTTGAGTTGCTGACCTCGGTAAACGGGATTGGTCCCAAGGTAGCACTGGGGCTTTTGAATAGCGACAGCTCCATGGGGCTTGCTGTATCTATAGTTACCGGAGATGTTAAAAAGTTGCAAAAAGCACCGGGGGTCGGTGCAAAAACTGCCCAACGGATAGTGTTGGAGTTAAAAGACAAAATTGCGAAAATGGCAAATGCCGATAGCAACGCTCCAACCCCGACCCTGCCCCAAGGCACAAACGATGCGGCTGATGCTCTGCTGGCACTGGGTTACAGTGCAACAGAGGTTTACCAGGTAGTGGCTAAAATATCCAAGACTACAAACAATACAGAAGAAATAATAAAAATGGCACTGCGGGAGTTGTCCGGATAGTCATTTTTGAATTATAATATTACAAAACCATAAAAAACAGCACAGAGAGCGAGGGAAACATGCTCTTTGTGCTTTATTTTTACCAAGCTATATCCAAATCAGTTATCTCATTAATATAAATCTGCACGGGAGGGGTTGGAGGCGGTCGCCAACCTCTTTCCACAAACCAATAGTTATTAAAATCCTGTATAAATTGGGATATGGTGTTGTATACTTGTCTGTCCGCTGCGTTACCCTCTCTTGTGGACAAAAGGGCAAGGGAATACGGCGAGGGTGCAAATATGATACCTATATCGTGCCATGCTCCGCCAAAGTTGCCTGCCCAGCCGCTTTTGCTAGCAATAGGATACGAAGATGTGATAAATTGGTAGCGGTTGGCGAGCATATCTTGTTTGAACTGTAGGCTATATCTGCCACCGGAATTTATATATCTATACATTTCCCGTAACATTATACCGGACTCGTTTGCACTAAGGTGCGAATATGTAAGATTTTGCACAAACCCCGGGTTACCGCCGATGCTTTCAATAAAGTTCCTGTAACCGGCAAGACCGTGAGCGCGGCGTAATATGCGGGTTGCAATATTGTCGCTAGGTGCAACCATAAGATACAATAGCCGTCGCTGGCTAAACTCTGCTCCTTCACTATAAACATGCCGTATAACCCCGGTGCCTTCCCAAAAATCAGCATAGGTAAAAGTGTGTATACTTTCTAAATCTGTTTCTCCTCGCTCTGCTTTTTGGAAAATATATAACGCATAAGGAGCTTTTGTGGCACTTGCAGCAAAGAACACTCTGTCTCCGTCGTGGCTAAAAGTAAACCCCGTTTCTAAATTTTCGTAAAAAATTGCAACTGTATCGCCGAACTGTTCAGCAAAATAAGCTAATTGGGCAGTTAGCTCATAAGCAGCCGGCTGTGGCTCTGTTTCTTCTAACTCTTCCTCTACTATTTCTTCCACCACCATTTCTTCTATCGGCATTATACTTCTTTCCGCGTCTGTATCTATATCATCTGTGTCATTTGTATACATTTCTGCTTCTTGTGGGTCTACCGGGTTGGGGGTGTATGGGTTTTCGTGATAGGTGTTGTTAATATTGGCAAAGATTGTTGCGATTTCCGTTCTGTAAAGAAATAAGAACACCAAAAAACACAGGGTAACACAAGCTGCTATTACCGAAAATTTAAATTTTTCTTTTTTTTGTTTTTCCCTTTCTTCTCTAGTGTTTTTTTTGTCTCGCAAATCTTCAAATATGGCTATTTTTTGGCTCAAATTTTGATTTTCTGACAGCAACTTTTCATTAGTTTCTTGCAGCTGTGCAATCTCGTCTTTAAGCTCTTTTATTTGGTCTACAGGCTCGGCAGTAACGTTTTCTTCTTGTGTTGTACCTATGGGTTCGGTAATAACTTCTTCCTCTTTTTTATCTTTCTCCTCTTTTTCTTTGGTGGCATCCATGTATTTTGGTCCTTTTTAAAATTTTGCGGCTTTAATCATTAAATCATTGAAGTATTATATCATGTGTGTGTTTAAAAATCAAGAAAAATGTACGTATGTCACGGAAATTCAGTTTGTGGTAAAGTTGCACACATTCTAATAACATATCATATTTCGAGCGACGCCGGAGTAGCGGTGGCTTTGTGTGGGTAAGTACGAAAGTTGTGTTTGACATACTGATATAATTTGTGTAATATTATATCAGTATGTTATAGCAAAGTGCGTTTGCTATAGGAGGAATAATTATGACTACTGAAACACCTAAGAGAAAAACTTTCACTAGTCCTACTGTTAAAGATAGGTACAATAAAAAAGTGTATGATTACCTACCTATTAGAGTCTACAAAGGACAAAAAGACATCCTAAAAGCCCATGCGGCGGCGAGGGGAGAGTCGCTAAATGGCTTTGTCAACCGTTGCATAGACGAGGGGCTTGCAAGGGACAACGCCGCCCTGCCCACCGCAACAAACTGGCTAGAAGAAATGAACGGACATCTATCGCAAACAGACGATGAACCGTTAAACTTTCCGCCACGCAGCCAAGAAACACGGCATTCTGATTGGCTAGAAAATGAGGGTGCAAAATGGATTACGTGATGGACACAAACGTGATTATAGGCTATCTACACAAAAATCAAAATATACAAAAAAACATGAGCCAAGCGTTCTATGGCGGTAATAAGCTGCTTTTATCCGATATTGTCGTATACGAAAACTTGCTTTAAGTATTTTAAAACTTACAGATGTAGATAAAAAATGCTTTATCCCTTACGGAATTTTTGCACAATATGCAGATTCATGCTATAATATTTGTAAAAAATAGGAGGTACTGCTTATGTACGTATTAGGTTTAGATTTGGGGACAAGTTCCACAAAGGGACTATTGTTAGACGAAAAAGGTAATGTAGTAGCCACAAAAAGTGCTGATTACCCAATATTAACACCTGCCCCAGGCTATAGCGAACAAGACCCTAGCTTGTGGTGTAGTGCAGCAATGACTGTTATGAAAGAAATGGCAAAAGAGGTGAGCGATTTTACAGAGCAACTGAAAGGCATTAGCTTTTCCGGTCAAATGCACAGTCTTGTACTTTTAGACAGGGATAAAAAACCCTTGCGTAATTCCATACTGTGGAACGACGTTAGAACAACAAAACAATGTGAAACTATAGTTAAAAAGTTCCCGAAAATTATCGACGTTACTAAAAACAAGGCTTTGGAAGGCTTCACTTTACCGAAGATACTGTGGGTGCAGGAAAATGAACCGGAAATTTGGAAAAAAACGTACCACATTTTACTACCAAAAGATTATTTGCGATTTTTTTTAACCGGTACACTACACATGGACTATAGCGACGCAGCCGGCACACTAATGTTGGATGTGTTGGAAAAAAACTGGAGCAGAGATATTGCTTACGCATTTAACATTCCTTTGCCGTCACTGCCGGCACTTATCTCATCGTCAGGGTATGTGGGCAATTTGTTACCTGCAATAAAAAACGAAATAGGCTTTAAAACAGATGTGCCGGTTTTTGCAGGAGGTGCTGATAACGCTTGTGCAGCTGTTGGGGCAGGTATTGTGCAAACCGGAAAAGGTATGATAAGTATTGGCACAAGCGGTGTGTTTTTGGCATACGAGGAAAAAGGTAAGGGATATGACGGTCATATTCACTACTTTAACCATGCAGCGGAAAATGCCTATTACTCCATGGGCGTTACCCTTAGTGCAGGTCATAGCCTATCTTGGTTTAAAGATAACTTTGCCCCGGAAGAAAGCTACGATAGCCTGTTGCAAGGTCTGGAAGATATTCCTTCTACCCTTTTCTTTAGCCCTTACATAGTGGGAGAGCGTACACCACACACCGACAGTCGAATAAGGGGCAGTTTTATTGGGGTAGACACAACCCACACAAAAAAGCATTTTACAAAGGCAGTTTTGGAAGGCATTACATTTTCCTTAAAGGATTGTGCATCTCTTATGGAATGGTTGGGGAAAAGTTTTGATAGTATTGTTTCTGTTGGTGGGGGCACAAGAAACAAAATGTGGTTACAAATGCAAGCCGATATTTTTAATACACCAATCGTTACTTTAAAAACAGAGCAAGGACCCGGTTTTGGAGCGGCAATGCTTGCTGCGGTTGGAGCAGGCTGGTTCACAAACGCAACGGAATGTGCTGCGGCTTTTGTAGAATATGGTCAGCAGTACGAGCCAATACCGGAAAATGTAGAAAAATACAAAAAATTGTATCAAGCATACAAGGGAATATACGAAGCAACAAAAGATATTTGCCATTCTATTTAATTATAACCGATTTTATAGCAAACGCCATTTAACCCGGCGAATGAAGTACGCCGCAAATGACAAATTACTCACAGTCATTTGCGGTGCAGTATGAATCGATTTTAAATGACGTTTGCTATATGGTGCGTAACTTGTGTCCTATATAAAATATTGCTCCCCCAACAAAGCCATAAATGGATATAACTAAGTACACGTATTGTAACGGCAGTAACCCTGCCAGCAATCCATACACAAGCCCAAAGCATATCATAACCATATCCAACGCAATCCCATAAAAGGACATTACTGTGGCTCTACCCTCTTCTTTTATCTTGTTTTGCAGTGCATTCACAAGCAAAATTTCGTTAATTGCCATAATCATAAAGGAAAATCCAAAAAACAAAATGGCGTACCAATCCCATATTACAGAAAAAATAGTCAAAAAAGTACATGCGAGCATACTGAAAAGAAATACGGTTTTAACAGACGAAACCCGTCTTTGCACAATCGGGGCAACAAGCTCTCCAAAAGCAACAAAAACAAACCGAACCGTAAGTATAACACTTACCCATATATGACTAAGCCCAAAATCGTTTATGATAAGAGCATCAAATTCATCTAAAAAACCTCCAATGTTAGCGAAAAGTGCCAAAAACACAATAAAAACTATAGCGACTTTTGTTTCTTTCAGAAAAATGCCTGCCTCTTTAAATGTGTCGAAAAATTTCGAGACATTCCTGTCTATCCCTTCCGAATACAGATTTTTTTCGCGTATTTGTAAAGCGAATATTACATTCAAAAAACAGATTGCCGCAGATATTAGGGCAATATTTTCTATGGCAACAAATGTGGCAATAACCCCTGCCGATCCAATCCCGAAAACAGTGCCTATAGTCGCATAAAACCGAGCTTTTCCGTATATTTGAGTAAATTTTTCCTCGTTGCCGTCACTTTTTAAGTTATCGTATATCAATCCCTCCTCTGTGCCGGATGCAAAGGCTCCGGAAATGCCCCAAAAAATAAAACCAAGTGCAAACATAAAAAATGTGTGTGAAAAGAACCAAATAATAAAGCACAAGCCCTGAAACACCGCCGACCAAGCAAGCATATTTCTTCTGTTCCATCTGTCTGCCAAAACCCCCGACGGAATTTCGAATATTATGGTAAATAAGCTCCAAAGAGCGATTAGCAGGGCAATATCCGAAACGGATTTACCCCGCTCTATAAACAAAATTGTGTAAAAAGCGTAGATTGGTAAGCATTGGCTTATAAATTTGTATACATAGAGGGTTTTTACATTAAATTTCATGATTAATGGGCATTCCTTTTGCTTTAAACTATTATACCCTCTTCTTTTGCTTGCTGATACAAACTGTCCTTAAACTTTGGATGAGCTATGGAGATTAGCTCCGTCGCACGTTCTTTTAGCGATGTGCCGCGCAGCTCTGCCACCCCATATTCCGTAACTACCATATCAACATCATTTCGAGATAAACTAACAATTGCGCCTCGTTTTAAAAAGGGTGTTATTTTTGATATTTCATTTTGTTCATTTTGTTGATTTTTTACTGTTGCCGTGGAGTATAGCGCGATAAAAGAACGTCCGTTTTTTGAGCGTTGTGCTCCCGTTGCAGTGTCTGTTTGTCCACCGGTTCCGCTATATTGCTTAGAACCTATAGACTCAGATGCACACTGACCTGTCAAATCTATTTCTAATGTGGTGTTAATGGAAACTTGGTTATGGTTTTGGGCGATTGTGTTTGGATCATTTGTCCAATTACCGTCCATTATCAGCACAGAGGGGTTATCGTCTATAAAATCGTACAACTCCCTTGTTCCGAGGGCAAAGGCTGCCACATGCTTGCTTTTGTTTATTTGTTTGTGTTTTCCGGTGGCTGCTCCTGCCTTTACCAACTTCATTAGTCCCGTTGTAAACATTTCAGTATGTATACCTAACCCTTTTTTTGTGAGCAAAGAAGCAGCAACGGCGTTTGGTATTCCGCCAATACCGAGTTGTATACAATCCCCATCATTTATCATTTTTGCTATGTAACCGCCTATTTTTAGATCTTTTTCTGTTGGTTGCGTGTCAGGCAACTCCGGCACGGGATGGCCTGTTTCTATTGCATAGTCCACGTCGTCCACATGTATCTCTAAATCTCCAAAGGTGCGAGGATAGTTTGGGTTTATCTCAAGTATAACAGTTTCAGCGTGTTCTATCATGCGTTTTTCGTATACATTACTAAGAGAAAGGGACATGTAACCGTGTTTATTTGGTGGAGTGGCTGTGCCGATAAAAATATGAGGTTTTTTGTGATGCAAACGTTTGATGCCTGCCAAATGAAGATGATTTGGTATAAAAGATATATTGCCGTTTTTATGCGCTTTCCGCATTGCTGCCGAATAAAACCAACCCTCTATATTAAAAGAATCTTTATAATCGGGGTTTGTAAGGTATTCTCCTACCTCTATTGGTAAACAGTTGGTTATTGTCACATTTTTCACTTTGTGTGCTATTTTGTGCAAATTTTTGAGCATTTCTTTTGGTTCTGCCGCAGCCATTGCGGACACTACTACCATATCCGATTTTATGTGTTCCAGTGCTTCACAAGCTGTTATTGTTTTCATAAATATAAACATTCCTTTCGCTATCAGCGTTTTTCATGATATTCTTCTAATTTTATCTTAGCGAGTCTATAAACACGCACGGCAAATATTATAATAAAAACCCAAAAAGCCATGTTTATAACTTGCACAACAAAACTTGCTAAAAATTGAATATCAAGCGGTAAAATATTCGTCATATCCCCTCCATAAAATTCGTTACCGTTTATTTTATCGTTGTTATTTGTCACTTCGACAGTAAGCAATTTTATTGATTAATTATTTATTATTTTGTTAATTATAGTATGATTTTTGTAGATATGTCAATACTAATTTCGATTTTGGCCACGCCAAATGCGTGAACATTTTGATGTCTGCAAAGTACGAGATTGCTTTATTGGCAAACCCCAATATTTTCTTAAATTTCAATCTGGTAATATTTAAAAAGGACTGTACAAACGGAATTGCTATATAACCCCATATCTGCTATAATGAAATTAGGAGCATTAAATGTAGGAGAGGGACAACAGACAAAACCCTTTCAAGTTAGACCAAAACCGCAAACTTCAAAAAGGTGGATTTGCCAAAGGGATACCATTCCCTCTGGGATTTGTGCTGTATTTTTAAAGCCAAAATAAAAGAGCATGAGGAGGAGATTAAAATGCAAGCTATAACCAACCCTATCGCATTGGAATTAGCAGGAGAAGTAAAAAAAGCCGCAGCTCCTAACGAGCTTGTTAATGATACTCTGGACAATAGGTGGAATCTTGAGGATTTTCGGAAGGTTGTTGAGTGGTATGAGCGAAAATGCGAACAGAGAGCCAAAGAAGAAATGATAATCACGGCTCTTCAAAATAGCGTTCCCCTTCAAGCCATTGAAGCTATGTGCAAGAATGCGGGGGTTACAGAAGCCCGTCTTGCTGAACTGAAAAGCCGAGTGCAAATGACTTAACCTAATTGTAGCAGTTCCGTATTTCATTGTCCTTATAATTTTTTGGAACTGCTGAATCAAGGAAGCAACTCCGCTTAGTAATATTTAAAAAAAGGGCTGTACTAAGCGGAATTTCTATAAACAGCAAAACACAAAGGCCTAGCGAGTAGAACCTTGAAGCTGTTCTCGCTGGGCTTTTTGTTTATCTAGTAGAGCATTAATCAATGCTGTTTTTTAAATTTCAGCGGCTGCGATACCTCTTCATCATTTTGTTGCCTATATGCAAAATATTATTCTAATGCGAACTTTGAAACTCTCTATGTCACTCTCTATGTCACACCCTATGTGTGACTCTATGTGATACTTTATATTAGAAAAAATATAAAAAACAGAAAAAAATCTAAAAAATCTTATGAATTGGAAAGATAACTCCATTATATATTATGTTCAGTAACGAGACAAGGGAAAAATGTCCGAGTGTCCTAGTGGAGTGCGTCAATTTTTTTGTTATACCCTGCTTTAATTTTTAGTTGATTTTTGTTCTGTAGATATGATATAATATAGCAATTATAATCAAATCCTTTTGAGAAAGGGTACGTTTCCAAAAGGATTTTACTGCTGTAAACCGCACAAAACTTCATTTTCTGAAATAATGTTTATATTTAAACGCTAAAAATGCCGAAAAATGAAGTTTTAGGGCATGTTCCCACTATTACAAAAAGGAAGGCTATGTTATGCACAAAAAAGAGGTGACTACGCAAACAGAAGGGGCTTTTGATGTTCACTGCAAAACATGCACTTGCGATAATACGCTAAACAGCCGCATAGAGGAAATTGAAATTTTAAACAAGATAATAAAAAAAGATTTGGAAGAAAAAAAGAAACTTTTGCTTCAGAACGAAATACAGCTTACAAAGCTACAGATGGTAGTAAAAGCCACAAAAATTGGGCTTTGGGATACGGAGTTTTTAAAGGAAGACCCTTTTGACCCTGATCATATATTTATTTGGTCAGAGGATTTTCGGCAGCTTCTGGGCTTTGAAAACGAAGAAGATTTTCCTAATCTGCTGGGCAGTTGGAGCAGCCGTATACATCCGGATGACAAAGAAAAGGTTTTTGGTGCTGTGCAAGCACACTTGTCAGACACAACAGGGCAAGTGGGACTGGATGTGGAATACCGTATGATGAAAAAAGACGGTACATATTCATATTATAAAACTATGGGTACAACCATAAGAGATGAACACGGTCGCCCTGCTAGGGTTGTGGGTTCACAGCTAGACATAACCGAAATGAAAAATTTGATAAACGAAGCTCATGACAGACGAATAGAAGCAGAGGAAGCCAACAAAGCAAAAAGCTCTTTTTTAAGCACTATGAGTCACGAAATACGTACCCCCATGAACGCTATTTTGGGCATTGCAGAAATTGAACTCATGAACGAAAGCCTTCCCCTAAAAACAAGGGCGGCATTTGAAAAAATATTTATTTCCGGCGATATGTTAATGAATATTATTAACGATATACTGGATCTTTCCAAAATAGAGGCAGGCAAAATGGAGTTGATGCCCGGCAAATATTCCGTAGAGAATCTGGTAAATGATGTGGCTAACCTGAACATGATGCGAATCGGAAGCAAGCCCATAAGTTTTGGATTAAATGTTGATGAAACTATACCGGCGTATCTTTTTGGAGATGAGCTGCGCATAAAGCAAATTTTGAACAATTTGTTGTCTAACGCCTTTAAATATTCGGAAAGGGGTAGAGTTAACCTTTCTCTTTCGGAAGAACCCGGTGCAAACACAAGCAGCAACACAACACTTGTTATACAAGTGGAGGATACAGGTCAAGGCATGACAAAAGAGCAGATAACACAGCTTTTTGACGAATATTCTCAATTTAATCAAGAAGCTAACCGCCTGACAGAAGGAACCGGTCTTGGAATGAGCATAACAAACAATTTAATAAAACTAATGAGTGGTAAAATAGAAGTTACGAGCGAGCTTGGTGTGGGCTCCGTTTTTGTTGTGCGTATACCTCAAGGTCTTGTGGATTCCCCTGCACTGGGACGAGATACTTCCGAAAACCTGCGCAACTTTAGCATGGGTGGTAAAACGCACATGAAAAGAATGCAAATTGCTCGCGACCCCATGCCTTACGGTAGTGTTTTGGTTGTAGACGATGTAGACACAAATATACATGTGGCAAAAGGGCTTTTGGCTTTATATGATTTGCAAGTAGATTCGGTTAACAGCGGATTTTCCGCCATAGAAAAAATCAGGAACGGAAATATTTATGACGTAATATTTATGGATCACATGATGCCAAAAATGGATGGGGTTGAAACAACGCAACAGATACGAGCCCTAGGCTACAGTTATCCAATCGTAGCTCTTACTGCTAATGCAGTTGTGGGTCAGCTAGATATTTTTCTCGAAAACGGCTTTAACGATTTTATTTCTAAACCAATTGATATGCGCTTGCTAAACGCCGTGCTTAATAAATTTATACGGGATAAACAACCGATGGACATTATCGAAGCCGCAAGGATTGAAAGAGAAAAAAAGCAAACTTTTGGTTATGACAGCACCATGGATCCAACCAAATCACCTCTTTTTGGGAAAAATGTGCCAGGTCTTGATATTGCAAAAGGGCTTGAGCAGTTTGGAGAACCTTATATAAACATATTAGGTTCTTACACAGCCAACATGCGTAAACTTATAGCTGAAATTGAAACACTAACCACAGACAAAACTATAAACAAAGCCGATATGAGCAGTTACGAAATAGCCACGCATAGCGTAAAAGGTTCAAGCTACGGCATTTTTGCCAATCCATTGGGTCATTTGGCGGCAGATCTTGAGAACGCAGCCAAAATGCAGGATATTGCCCATATAAGCCAACACACCCCACCATTTGTTAAGATTGCAAGGCAGTTGGTTTGTGATATTGACGCAATAATTAACGATGCCACAAACAAAAGCCAAAAACCAATAAAGAGCCACCCGGATACCGTTTTGTTGGAGCGGCTCGCCATTGCCTGCAACATGTTTGATATGGGTCAGGTAGATTTGCTGATGAACGAAATAACTGGTTTTCAATACGACAACGACCATGGGCTTGTGGATTGGTTGCAAAAAAATGTTGAGTTGGTAAACTTTGACGAAATTGCCCAAAGGCTGTCAAAAAATTAAGGAAGTTATTTTGCTTGATTTTATTTTATCTTGTTTTATTTTGTTTTATTTTGAAAATTTCAAAATTAGGCGAGATAGCCATTAAGGAGAATTTAGAATGAAAAATACTCGTAAAAAAATAATGATGGTTGATGATAACAACGCCGTACTGCAAATGGGAAAGGAACTTCTTAGACCTACTTACGAAGTATACCCTCTTCCTTCTGCCGAAAAATTGTTCGAAGCATTAGAAAAAATTACCCCGGACTTGTTTTTGTTGGATATAAAAATGCCCGACACAGACGGTTTTGAAGTTTTGAAACGCCTAAAAGCCGATGAACGCTTCGCAGACATTCCGGTTATCTTTTTGACGGGTTCATATGCTGTGGAAAACGCAGTAAAAGGGTTTGGGCTTGGAGCTGTTGACTATATAACAAAACCATTTCGCAACCCGGATTTTATTGAATGTGTGGAGAAACATTTAAATAAATCGGAGGAAGATTCTAAAAAGGGAGTTCACAAAAACGCTCCTTTTGTTGGATTTCACGACAAAGATGATAAAGACGACAAAAGAGAGGAAGAAAAGCTAATTATTCTTGCTGTGGACGATTCTCCCGACATACTAAAGGCGCTTCATACTGTTTTGCAAAATACATATAAAGTGTATACACTGTCAAAACCGGAAAAACTTAGTGAACTTCTGCAAAAAGTTACTCCCAACTTGTTTCTGTTGGATTACAAAATGCCCGAGCTGACAGGGTTTGACCTTATCCCAATAATACGTGAATTTGAGCAACACAAAGATACTCCCATAATATTTTTGACCGGCGACACAACTGTGGACAGAATAACCGCAGCACTTGGTATGGGAGCCTGTGATTATGTTGCAAAACCTTTTAAGGGAGAGTTGTTGCGTGAAAAAATAGCTAAACATATTTTGTAGCAAACGTCTTTTCAATCCGTGGATACTAAAGGAGAAATTTATGGATTTAACAATGCTAGTGACACCAATACTAGGTGCTATTATTGGATATTGCACTAATTTTATAGCGGTTAGGATGCTTTTTAGGCCACATAGGGCAATATTTGTATTTGGTGTCAAGATACCTTTTACTCCCGGAATTATTCCGAAAGGGCGGGAACGGCTTGCAAAAAAGTTAGCAAATGTTGTGGGCGACCATATACTTACGCCCGGGCTATTAACAGAAAAACTAATAAGCTCGCCATTTATATCAAAAGGGGCTACAGAGGTAAAAAAAGCAATTCGCGAAAACATACCTAAAGTATCCGCATATTTGCAAACGTTTGAATACCCACCCCTAGACAAAGAAGGGCCTATTATTATAAATAATTTAATAAAGGAACACGTGGGTAGGTTTGTTGGCGTTTTTTTAAGTTCCGAAAAAATATATTTAAACATGAAAGAGAAGGTGATAGAATATCTTTCAGACGAATCTAATTTACTTGCAATAGCAGACAAGATAGACGAAAATATAGACAAATTTTGCGATAGCCGCACTAGCAAAGCACCTGTTATAGTAGCTTTTGAGATAGCTGCCGAGCAAGTTGTTAAGCATATCGATATAAAGGCAACAATAGAGGATAGGGTAAATGCCTTTAAACCGGAAGAGGCTGAAGAATTGGTACTGTCCGTAATAAGACGGGAGCTGCATTTGATAATGGCGTTGGGAGGCGTATTAGGATTTATTATTGGATTAATACCTGTTATAGCATTTTAGAACGTGTTCCCAATTATAGCACTTTCCTTAACGGTTGCCCCAACTTTGAAAATCACAAAGTGCTGAATTGAGGAAAGCAAATTAACTTTTGTGATTCAAGCGGAGTTGCTATAGTAAAAAACAAGAAACGAGTAGGTTATGCGGGAAAGACAGTCACAGTCACATTTTTTAATGCAGGCGACCATACTGGCCACTGCCGGGCTTTTAGCAAGGGTAATGGGGTTTTTGTACCGCATACCAATGCAAAACATTTTAGGAGATGCAGGTACAAGCGTGTATGGGCAAGCATACAGTTTGTACATGTTCTTTTTTGTTATGTCATCTGCCGGGATGCCGGCTGCAATATCGAAGATGGTTAGCCATCGCATAGCTATGAAACAACCCAAAAATGCACTAAAGGTGCTAAATGTTGCATTGCTTGTTACAGGTTCTTTGGGCTTTTTTGGCATGTTCGCTATGTTTTTTGGAGCAAATGCTTTGGCAGCTCTTTTGTCCAGCCAACATGTTTTTTATAGCTTGCAGGTTCTTGCTCCAACCGTATTTATTGTATCTATAATGAGCGTTTACAGAGGTTATTTTCAGGGGCTTGGCAATAGTTTGCCCACGGCAGTGTCCCAGTTGGTTGAACAAATTTTGAACGCTGTTTTTAGTGTTATCCTTGTTTTTATTTTGATAGATGAGGGTATTGCAATAGCTGCCGCAGGAGGTACTGCCGCCAGCGGTATTGGTGCAGTTTTCGGCTTATTTTTTATGGTTTTTGTATACAACATAGACAGGAGAAGACGCTCCAAAACAATAAGAAAGTATAGGCGTACAGAAAAACCGGAACCGGCTCACAAAATTGCAATAGAGCTTGTTTCCACTGCATTTCCTATAGTTGCCGGAACAGCCATTTTTTCTATTACAAATATTATAGATGTTTACATGGTTGTAAATATTTTGGTGGATATAGGTTTTAGCTACATGGAATCCCAAGAGCTTTTCGGACAGCTAATTGGTAAATATGTGGTAATTACCACTCTTCCCGTAGCAATTGCGACCGCCATTGCTATGGCACTTATCCCTAGCATTACAAAATCTGTGACACTGGGCGATTTGCATGATACTCATAACAAAATTAATATGGCTCTGCGTTTCACAATGCTTATCTGCGCTCCTGCGGCAATGGGTGTTGGTGTAATGGCATACCAAATTCTTTTGTTTTTGTTTCCTCACCATCCGGAAGGGGGGATATTGCTTCAGGTGGGGGCGGTCAGCATTTTATTTTTGGCGATTAACCAAGTGGCAACGGGGATATTATACGGTTTTAATATGTTAAAAGTTCCGTTGATTGCCGCATTGTTTGGAGCTACAGTAAAAATATTACTAAATTTTTTACTAATACCAATACCGCATATAAACGTTACTGGAGCCGTTATTAGCACAACAGTGTGTTATTTTATCGCAAGTTCAATAAATTTGGCTACAGCATATAAAGTAGCAAAATCAAAAATGGACATAATGGGTATTTTTGTTAAACCTATATTGGCGGCGACTATTATGGGCTTAATGTGCTATGTAATATACAACACCGTATTTCTTGCTATTTCCAGCAACGCTATATCTCTGTTTATTGCTATATTGGCAAGCATTGTTACCTATTTCGGAATTATGGTAATATTGGGTGGGTTAACAAAAGCCGAGCTACGCTATCTGCCTATGGGTGGCAAAATAATAAGAGTTTTAGAGCGAAATGGTTTTTAGTTTATTTGAAAATTATGAAATAATCACTAAATAATGGAGGCACATGATGGAAAGTATAATGAAAAATAAAGAAAGCGGCTGTACATCTCACGAAGATAACGGAGATAATTCCGCTGAATTGCTAGAATCACAAACAAAAAAAACGAAAGTGTATTGGACCGATAACTTTTCGGACAAAAACGCCAACGTTCTTACTGCTTTTTCTGTTTTGGTAGCCATTGCATACAGCACAGCATTTGCAGGCTGGGATATTCATCCTCAACTGTCATTTTTTGTGTTTTCCATAATTACATTGGGATGCCTTTTTATATGCCTAAAAAATTTGGGGTGGCTCGTAAACCCAAAGGCTTTTTTGTGGGGGCTGCCCATTATTGTTATAGCTGCCTTTAACGCAATATTTAACTTGGCTATTTTTCATTATTTCAATGCAATTGTTGTTTTTATGCTCTTTGCATTCATCACACTCGGAGCAACAAGAAATGAAAAAAGTCTATACGAAAACCTTAGCTATTGGCAAAAAATACTCAATCTAATCTTTAGTGATATTACGGCTGGTTTTGCATTACAATCTCGCACCATGAAAACCTTTAAAATAACAAAAAATAGCACTGTTGTACGCATTGTTTTTGGGATCTGTTTGGCAATACCCATTGGGGGTGTTATTTTTATACTTATGTTAAGTGGTGATCAGGTATTTTTTGCATTAACCATGAACCTTTTAGAGAATATAGAATTTAATTTTGTTAGATTTCTTTGGAGGATAGTCGTTGTATTTATTGCCGCCCTATATTTTATGGGTTTTTTGCACAAGGCAAAATATATGGAAACAGACTTTAAAGAGATAAAAGCCGGAAATATAGACCAAATTATTTCTGTGTCTTTCCTCTCTGTGCTCAATGTTTTGTTTGTAGTGTTTTGTTACATACAGCTTGCTTTTCTTTTTACCGGAGGTATAAACACGCTTCCGCCCGGAGTAGTTTATGCAGAATATGCAAGAGAGGGATTTTTTCAGCTACTATTTATAACGATAATAAACTTTTCTGTGCTGATATTTTTCGTTAAATATTTTGGGGCTATAAATAAAATTGTTAGATTCATGCTATTGTTATTGGTGATTTTTACGGGAATATTAATAGCTTCGTCATTCTATCGTATGAACCTTTATATAGATGTTTTTGGATATACCCCGTTAAGGATGATGGTTGTAACATTTTTGGCGATGGAATCAGTTTTTTTGCTTGCTACTGCATACGCACTTTTTAAACCCAACTTCAATATTATTAGGTTTTATTTGGTGGTTGGTTTGGTGTTTTTTGTTGTTGCCAATGTTACATCTACCGCCTTTGTATCTGCCAGGCTGAACACCTTGTGGCATTTTAGCGAAAGTAGAGAATATGTATTTGACGAGCATAGCCATTTTTTGACTATAGACAGTGCTCGCGATTTGATTCTTATTTACGAAAGCACCGATGATCAAAATATGAGGAGAAATATTTTGTGGAGTTTAGAGGCTATGTATAACCGCCACCAAAATGAACCATTACAAAATTGGTCTCTCATAAAACATATTAATATGACACATTTGAGCCAATTTTTGGGAGAGCAAAGCGTGAGAGCCATTGATCAATAATGTTGTAAATGGTTTGTGATAGGCTAGATTAAGCCTAAGTTAAGGAGACGGAAACATGCCGATTGACTACAAGAAAACCGATAAGGAACTCTATAAGCCGAAAACCACGCCGTCAATTATTGATGTGCCTGAGATGATTTTTATCTCCATAGATGGCAAAGGCGACCCGAATACAAGCGCGGAATATGCCGCCGCCATTGAGGCGTTATATGGCCTATCGTATACCATCAAGATGGGGAATAAGGCTGTCTTGGAATACGTTGTCCTGCCGTTGGAGGGGTTTTGGAGCATTTCTAACGATGCCTTTAAGGGTGGTGACAAACCAATATTTGATAAGGGTAAATTTGAATGGACTGCACTTATCCGTCAGCCGGATTTTGTGGCCGAGGAGGTTTTTGAAACTGCCAAGGCCGCTCTCGCCAAGAAAAAGCCGAACCTCGACACATCGAAAGCACGGCTCGAAAAAATCGCCGAGGGGCTTTGCGTTCAAGCCATGCATATCGGCTCGTATGATGACGAGCCTGCCACAATTGCCGCTATGGACAAATACGCCACCGAAAACGGGTATTT
>WRKF01000147.1 GCA_009778165.1 Defluviitaleaceae bacterium | reverse complement strand
TTCGAGTTCCTTTCGTTGATTTTATTTATTTTTTTCAAAGTTTCGGGAGCTTTGTTTGTTAGATTCTTGAAAACCTATTGAAACTAAATTTCCGTGCTCAATTTTTTGTTCTTCAGAATAGGTCGGGGGGTATTTTCATTAAGTCATCTGATTAAGTTAATTTTATCAGAAAAAGGCGATAAGTACAAGAGGCAATCGCCTTCTGACCACGGCAACAAATAATTATGGGTATGCTCAAATAACAAGATTGGAATATATAAGTTCTTAAATAATATGCCCAAAGTATTACGTGGAAAAGAGCATGAAAAAGCCCGATAAGGTGGTTTTAGCTTTATCGGGCAAAAAATACACATGGATTAGTTTATTATTTTTCGCCAAGGCGTGACTGGAGTTCGGCAATTAGCTTGGCTTGGTCTGCAATGGTTGTATCTTTTTCCTCTAATGCACTTTCAGCCCTTTCAGCCCTGCGTTGCTCCTGTTCTAACCTACGCTTATACTCATTTTTCTCTTTATTGTAAAAATAAATATCGTCTTTTCTGCGTTGGTAGGCTTGCCTTGTGTATTTATCTTCACTATGCCTTACTAATGTGGAAACAGCCATCTGAATCTCCTCCTAGTCTTGTTCGATTTTTCAAGATGGAATTTTTTTGCCAGCAAACAAGGGCTACCGCCTGGAAGCCCTTAATCATTTTGGTTTCAGACTGTTTATTACATCGTTCAAAATATAGGCTAGTACAGACTACTCAATTTTTATGAACGGACAAGTTAATGCTTATTAGCTACGTTTTTCTTGTTTTCGGTCAATTTCTGTACCTACTTTATTGCCGCTTAATAGACCTATCAGTCCACCAGCAACTGCACCAGGTACGGTTCCTGCAATAGCACCAAGCGGCCCCATAGCGATACCAACACCTGCCCCCACTTTTGCCCCTAATGCTGCTCCAGCGAGAAGTCCAGTTGCACTTCCTATTGCCTCTGCTTTTCTGTTTTTAATAAACTTTTTCATGAATCTCTAAACCTCCGAAATTATAAATTAACTCGCCACCGCCAAAAGAACACAGTATCGAACAAAATAATTATACCACACCCGACCCACCAATTTCAATCCTCAATTTTTTTGCTCTTTGGAGTAAGTCGGGGGGTATTTTTCATAAAATCACCTACCGAACATACTGGCAAGAGGATCCACTCACACATTTCGCTTGATTTTTGTGAAATGTGTGATATAATTATAAAAAAGTGATATGAAGGTGAAATCATGCGTGAAACCAACGATATTGAATTTAAGCGGGACAACAAAAAGTTAATTTGCTATGGTATAGGAGGAAGTATATAGTGTGGATATTATATGGCAGTTTAGCCGCTTTTTTTGCGGCAATCACAAGCATTTTAATAAAAATAGGACTGGAGGGGGTAAATCCAAATATAGCTTTGGCTGTGCGAACGATTGTTATTGTAGCAATGGCTTGGGGCATGGTATTTGTAACGGGCACATTTAGAGAAATATCGCATATTAGTAGTCGAAACTTAGCTTTTTTGGTGGGGAGCGGCCTTGCTACCGGAGCATCTTGGTACTTCTTTTTTCGGGCATTGGCAGTAGGGGAAGTAGCACGGGTAGCCACATTAGACAAATTTAGCGTTGTAATAACAATCATTCTTGCAGCAGTGTTCTTGGGAGAAACAATAACCCCAAGAATGATGGCAGGAGTGGGATTAATCACGGTAGGGATGGTGCTTTTGGTGAGATGATAGCAAAATTTAAAAAATACGATATACAACAATTTATACGATATTCTGCCGTGGGATTTATTAATACGGGGGTATATTATGCACTATATCTGCTGTTTTTGTGGTTGGGGTTAAACTTTGGGTTGGCACATACTATTGCTACTGCAATCGCTATATTTAACAGCTATTTATGGAACAAGTTTTTCACGTTCAAAAGAAAAGGGCAGGCATATACACAGCTCGCCAAGTTTTTGGGAGTGTGTTTTGTACAGTATCTTGTTAATCTGTTCATTATTTATGTTTGTGTGAATTTTATTGGTTTAAGCGAGGAAATTTCGGGGCTTGTGCCGATACCTTTTAGCCTTTTGGTAGGATACGTGGGGAATAGATTTTTTAGTTTTCGGCAATAGTCATTACTTAGGGGTTAATTATAGGGAATGGTGAGTCTGTATATGATTCCACATTCCCTATAACTCCACCAAGGTTAGGGAAGCACCAACTCCGTCAGCGATTTTAGCCTTTTATATGCTCCTTCAAACTCCAAACTTTCTGTTAGTTCGTGGGGGATCGCTACTGTTTGTATGCCTGCGGTTCTAGCTGCGTTGAACCCATTAAGGCTATCCTCTATTGCTAGAGCTTGCTCCGGTTTTATGTTCAACAGTTCCAGTGCTTTTAGGTAAAGTTCCGGGCTAGGCTTTATATTTTCAACATCATCACTTGTTACTAAAAAGTCGAATTGGTCAAGGAGTTGAAAACGCTGCAAATGCGGCACTACGTTTTCCCTTGCGTTAGATGTAACCAAAGCCAGCCTTAACCCTCGCTCCTTTATTTTTTTGAAAAAATCAACAACACCCTCTTTTGGAGGCAAAGATTCGCTCTGCTTCCCAATCTCTTTGTGGACATCTTCGTAAAACGTACCCCTTTCTATTTCCAAACCCTTTTCTTTCAAAAGATAACCAAATATAACTTCGTCTGTTGTGCCTATACCAAGCTGAAACTCTTCTATTGTAAGGTCATGGTTTGCGTTGGCTTTAAACCATTTTTTGTACGTTCTGTAGTACAGTATTTCTGTATCTATCATAACTCCGTCAAAGTCTATCAGGATTGCCTTTAGCATTTTTCGCCTCCATTATACAGGGTTCAAGCATATCTTTTGCAAATGTATGCCTGTCTTTAGTTGCAAATATTTGATTTATTATTTTTATGTCTATGTTAATTGCTTCTTTTGCTTGCTGCATTTGTTCCCAAGAAAGACCGTGCTGTGTAGATAACTCCAAAAACACCGCATTAAAAATATCCAACATTTCTTCTGTGTCGGTTTTTAAAAAAAGGGTTATAGTTTTTTCCCATAAGGTTGCAAATACTGCACCAAAAACTCCGGCTCCAACAAGCCCGGCAAAAACCCCCAACGCAACATTTTCGGCTATAACCCCTGCGGCGTTGTTGCCCAAAACCCAGCCGGCTGTACCTCCAACCAAAAGCATAAGAGCCAACCCCAAATTTATTATATATTGTTTTTTGGAAATACGACCTCGCAACAAACTTATCGTATCTATGGAAAGCAGCACAACGGCAGAAAGCACTCGGGTAATGGTGTTTGCCCGCAACAGTTCAAATGCACTGCGCAATATTACCCGAGGTCCGACTCGCAAGGCGTTGTACATTATTTGTGCCAATTTTGGTGCTGCTACCCGTGCCAAATCCGTTGGGCTGCTTATCTTAGATTTTTTTTGTAAAGTTAGCTTTATCTCGTTTTGATTTTTATTTTTCATCTTGTACGAACAAGCTCCGTAATACTAATAGCAATATTGTCAAGTATATCGTAAAACTCATCTCTCATACTGTAGTATTTACCGGTTTTCTCAACCAATGCCTGGTACCCTTCCAAAGAGGCTTTGTCTTGACGGGCTACAATATACGTTGTAACATTACTATCCTCCAGTAGTTGTTGAATATCTTGCACTGTTTTACCGCTTTTTGTTGGGATATGGGGCGGAGCATCTGTAATAAGTATAAAGATGTTGGAAACATCCTTTTCTGCAAGGCGTAACGCTCCTGTTTCTAACGCATCTAAACTGGATTCGGGGATGTCGCCACCATAAGTGCGGGGTATCTTTTTAACTTTTTGGCTAAATTTTTCCACATCTGTGGTGAAATCATATACAGTGGGTTTTTCGCCCTCATTTAAATCCCCAAACCCTATAAGCCCCAGTTTAAAGTCTACGTTTTTTTCGCTCAATATCTTAGAAAAGCTAATAGCTCTGTCTTTAACCCCTGTTATATAATTATCCATACTGCCCGTTGTATCTATTATAAAAACCACATTCACATTAGACTGAATTGTGGATACATCTGCCAGTTCAGGCTCTTCTTCTATTGCGGTTCGGTCAAAGGCAGACTTTTCCGTAACGCCGGTTGCAACATCTTTTACATGAACCTCAAACAAATTGTTTTCGTCTATATTGTATGTCAATTCCAACCGAGAAAGGCTCTTTAGGTTAGAAAGAGAAACGCAGCCAATATATTGACGTTGTTCTTCATAACCGCTCTCCCATTGATAAATATTCACATCTACGGCAGTAGAGCCGACCATGTTGGAAAAATTGGCATCGCTGATACTGACGGGTATGGGGCTACCCATGGGGATAATAGGTATTAGCTCCCGTTCCATTGTGCCTGTATCTACAATAGCCATGGTGCCTAAAACTTGGCGTGTTATCTGTTGCACTTTTACATTGGAGCCCGGCAAGTGTATAAGATAGTTGTAGATGGCAGCTCCCATAGCCACACTCTTTGCTGGGTCGCCGGAGCGATAAGGCTCTTTTACAAGGCCTGCCACGGTGCGTTTCACCATTGGCACAAGGGTAGATCCCCCAACCAATATTACTTTGGATATTTGGTCCGGCTCTCGTTTTGCCCGTTTAAGGGTTTCTTCTATTATCTCCGATGTGCGGTCAACATATTTGCGTATAATCGCTTCAAAATCCTCTTTTGTTATTTCCAAATTAAGGTTTTTCGGTAAATTCTCCTCTATTAAGAGAGGATTGATACTTACGGTAACTTTATTTACAGACGACAGCTTTTTCTTTGTGTTTTCGGCTTCTAGCTTCAGCTTTTGTATTACACGTTTTCGTTCTAAATCGTCCTCCAACTCATCTATATCTATGCCATGCTCTTTTTTGAAAGATTTTTTGAAATAGCGGATAAGCTCTTGGTCAAAATCGTCGCCCCCAAGATTCATATCTCCAAGGCTCGCCAGTTCTTGAAACAACTCTTGCCCATATTCATCTACACTAACTTTTAACACACTGGCATCAAATGTACCCCCTCCAAGGTCGTACACCAGGATAGTTTGAGCCTGCGGGTTTTTGTAGCCGTATTCTATAGCCGCCGCCAATGGTTCCGACAACAAAAACACTGTTTTGAACCCTGCCAGGTAGCCTGCTTGTTGGGTAGCATATATTTGCTTATCGTTAAAATAGGCCGGGTGGGTTATTACCACCTCGTCAAATGTGCAATTAGCCTGCTCTTGGGCTCCGTGTTTTAGCTTTTTTAAAATTTCCGCAGAAATCTCTTGGGGGAGTTTTTGGGTATCACCAAGCACAATGGCATCGTGATGTCCCATCAAGCGTTTTATGGACAGTATCGTAGTTTCGGGGTAAATTATTGCACCGCTTTTTGCCTCGCTTCCAACAATCGTTGTATCCTCTAAAAAATTTACAGCAGAAGGTATAATCTCGTCTGCTCCGTCTATCGTAACCGGTTCAACCTCATTTGTGGTGTCGTTAAAAATTATTGCAACAGAATTTGTGGTACCAAGGTCTATTCCTAAATACATGTGGTTCTCCTTTTTTGTAAGTCAATTGACTTAATCTTAATTAGTGGTGTTATACATCATTTTCTTTTAAGCCCAGTTGGCAGGTAGACACCGCCAAAAATATTTCATTACTGATAGCTTCTTTTGTATCTAACATATGAGCAGTTTTAAGGTGAGTTAAAGCATCTGTGTAACTACCTTGTTTTATTAAATGGTTTGCATAGTTTAAATACACAAGGGGGTTTCTTGTGTCCTTCAAAATTGCCAAACGAAAGAAAGCTACTGCCGTATCCTCTTTGTTTCGCAGATAGTCGATGTTTCCGAAAAAGCCCAAAACATCTCCCAAAAACAAAAGTGCAAGACAGACAGTAATAGCAACATATGCCAAAAACAAATGCATTACAGATAAAGTCTCAAGCAAGAGCAATGGCACAATATATAATATAAAAAATACCAAAAGTTTAACGAGTAACTTCATATAATCAAACAATCTTAGCTATACCAGTTAGAGGCTCGCCTTGCACGAAACCTTAATATTACGGCTACTATTTTGTATATAACTATAAACAAAAATATAAGTGCAAGCACAAAGCTAAGGCCAAAAACCGAAAAAGGGTTTTCTAACAAATAGTCAAAAACAAACTGTATGCTAGAAGCATACGACCAAGGATATATATCTCGAGTAAGTATTATATTGTCCCTAAACAGTTCAGTTCCGTTTAGGGTAAATACTACACTGCCAATAATATCTCCCGCATAAAGAGGTGCTATAAATGCTAGCCCTTCTTCATTTTCGTAAGCTAAATCTGTAAGAAAAACTATATCCTTTTGTATGCTGTTAAGCTCGGTTATACTAAGAAAATATGAAAAACTGTTTGTACCTATTGCTTGTGCAGTTGTTTCATCCCCCCAACGAGGATTATATATATCAATCTCGTAAACAACTTCTCTGCCGGAATGAACCAAACGCATTTCATAGTTTTCAAAGGCATAGTCAAACAATGCTGCGGTATCAAACCAACGCTGGCTTGCATAAGAACCGGCTATAACTGTTATTACTTCCATATCACCTCTGGTGGCTGTGCCGATAAAGCACCAGCCGGCAGGGGTGTGAAAACCGGTTTTAAGCCCCGTGGCGTAGGGGTGATAGTATTGCCCCACAAGCAAGCGGTTTGTGTTAGACCAACTAATTTCGCGTATGGGTTGGTTGGGGGCGGGGTTTTCCATGCTAGGTCCGCTAAAATGACGCTCAGTTGCCACCTGCCTTATTATCGGAATATTTAAGGCATAGTCGGCGATAAGAGCCAAATCCCTTGCTGTTGATTTCATTTCGGGATCATGAAACCCATGGGCGTTTGTAAAGTTGGAATTTGTTGCGCCTATTTGGCGAGCCTTTTCGTTCATGAGCTCTGCAAAAACTTGCTCCGCTTGTGGGAATGGCATGGTTGTTCCGGTGTGGCGGCGAGCCACATTTGCCACAACAACATTTGCGGTATCGTTGCCGCTCGGCAAAATAAGGCCCCGCAACAAATTTAGCCCACTAATATTCTCGCCATAAAAATGACCTGCCAAACTGGAACCAAAAGGCGTGTGATAAATTTCGCCCGTTACTCTCACAATGTCATTTAATTGGATATAGTCCAACATCACAATTGCTGTCAGCACTTTTATCATACTGGCGGGATATATGGGAGTATCTTCGTTGCGACCAAAAAGCACTCTACCGGTATTTCGCTCAACCAAAATAATAGCAGTACCAACAATATCTTCCAAATGATCTTGGTTAGCGAAAACAGCGATCGGATATGTAGCCAAAAACCCCAGATAAAGCGAGAACAGCAAAATTAGTTTTTTGATTTTCTTGATTTTTTTGATTTTCTCCATAAAAGGTATCCCTCCTTTTTGTTAGTGGTTTTTATAGCAACTCAACTTTATTTGATTTTTCGATTTTTCTTAATATTTACCGAAACCCTTTCCGGCAAAGTCAATATCCGCAAATTTTTTCAAAGGGTTAGATGCACCCGATGGTCTGGTAATCCGATTGGAAGGAGTTCTTAAAGAAAGCTCTTGCTGCATTCGCTTTTCTCTCGAGCCAAACTCCTCTAAACTATTTTTCATTTTGGTTATATTGTTGTTGTTTGTATCTATACCTCTGTTAAAGCTAGCCTTAAAGTCAGACAATCCTATGGGGTATTCTCCCTCCAATTTTATTGTAAAATGGTTTTCAGCTACTTTCGTTAACTCTCTCAGCAAGCCTTCATTTGTCGCTAAAATAACATTAATATGCTTTGCTATTTCTTGGTTGTTAAAGAGGCGTACACTATAATCCCCCACTCTTAATTTAATTAAAAATTCAAGAGTTTCTTCTTCTTGCTGCTTTTTTTCTTTTACAAACAATTGCAAGACCCTAGCTGTCTTTCGCATATCTTCCCACAAATTGTTACTGGATATTTTCAAATCCCCCGCTTCCCTTATTGCGTTAAGCGAGTCAAACACTTTTTTGTTAATATTGTCCAATGTTTTGTTATATGATGCTGCTTCGGAGCTTTGTAGCCGTATTTTCGTTGAACCAAACATTTCAAACTCTTTTGCAGCATCGTGAAATATGTTTAGTGTTTCCTTGTTTTTGTTATTTAGGCTTTCCACGTTTTCAATAACACTTTGAAAATAAGTGAGATGAGGCTTTACTGTTTTGTTGTTTCTAAGACCGTCTATATATTTGTTAAGCTCTATTAGTTGGTTGTTTATCTTCTGCCCCTCCAACATAAGATAAATCATTGTAACAACCAGTGCCATACCAAACAAAACAACCTGGATTGCTACCACATGGGGGTAAAATGAAGGAACAATACGCAATACAATCCATTCAACAAATATAATAACAATCATAAAAATTAAAAGTACAATAATAGGCTTCACGACAGCGGATTTTATGCTTTTCATATATTTTCTCCATCTACAGCAATCTCGCTTGGTACAGTGCTTTTTTGAAACATTGCTAAGCGGATTTGCTTACATAATTCAGCAGTTTTAGTCTAGCTTTTAAATGGTTAGTTTAAAATGGAACTGCCGTAATATAATTATAACTATTTACCTTGAAAATTTCAAGTAAATGTTGTAAAATGTTTAATATATTCGCTCATGGCACTTTTACTAGCGGTTGACCCTTTTAAAAGCAATAAAAGTGCTGTATCAAGGGAAGTGCGATATACTTTAATTATTTTGATTACTTTAATCAAGGAAAATACAAAAAGGAAGTACAACTTATATGTATATAGACAAAAATAAAATTTACATTGGGCTCGCTGTACTGGCAGTGATTGTTGCAGGATTTATATATGTAGCATTTTTCGCCAACAGAAGCCAACCCACGCTTACCCTAACCCCAACACCATACACCCCCAACACCATAGCCGAAACAACCGAAGACGAAATAGAAGAACATTATGAAATATTGCTCCAGCCGGCTAATCCCACAAGTATAGTTGTTTTTATTTCCGGAGAGGTGAATTATCCAAAAGTATTGGAGTTAGAGTACGGGTCTAGGGTTATAGATGCCCTTGAGATGGCAGGAGGGGCAACTCCATACGCCGATTTGAACCGTATTAACTTAGCTTCATTTGTTTTAGACGAACAACACATTGTAATACCTGCCATTGGTCAAGAGTTGGAGGTTGTAGGCACTGCCCAGCCTTCTACAACTGCGGTGGGTGCGGGCGGTCTTGTTAATATAAACACTGCGGATTTGCAAACGCTAACAACTTTGCCCGGGATTGGTCCCGTTATTGGCCAAAGCATTATAAACTATCGCGAGCAAAACGGGCATTTTTCCTCTATAGAACAAATACAAAATGTTACTCGCATTGGTCCTGCAATTTTTAGGAATATACGAGAATTGATAACGGTATAACAAACGTACTTTGAGACTAGTGCCTCGCCAAGCAAAAAACCAAACTGGATTTGCGAGGCACTAGGGGGTCTTTTTAAAAAAAAGGGGGAGCAATGCTAGACAACTTTATATTTAGTATAAACACGACACTTCCTATGGTAATACTTGTGTTTGCGGGTATATTCTTTAGGAAAATAGGATTTATAAACAGCGTTTTTTTGGCAGGCGGTAACAAAATTGTTTTTTATGTTGCTATGCCTATTTTGATTTTCAGAAGTTTGGCTAGTGCCAATCTGATTGATGTGCTAGATTTAGATTTTGCCTTGTTTAACGCTGTTTTTACCGTGTGTGCCATATTTATTATTTGGGGGCTTTCATATTTAGCCTTTCGCAAAAAAGCACCCGGTGTAATAAGTGCCTTTGCCCAAGGCAGTTACCGAGGAAATATCGGTATTTTGGCATTACCTGTTTTACTTGCTATCGTTGCAGAAGAAAATGCCGCAAAAGGAGCATTGGTTATAGCTGTTCTTATCCCCATATACAATATTCTTTCTGTAATACTCCTTGTTGTACACAGCGAAAAGATGTCGGGGTTAAGTCTAAAACCGGTGCTTTTTGGTGTAATAAAAAACCCGCCAATAATTGCTACAATTATGGGGCTTGCTGTGGCATTTTCCGATATACAGCTACCTATTTTTGCATATACTACAGTGGATCAGCTTGCAGCTCTTGCAACCCCTTTGGCACTCATTTGTCTTGGTGGAGGCATGGTTTTTGAAGGGTTTGGAAGTCGTTTTAGGTATTCCGTTATTGCGAGTATAATAAAAATTTTTTTGTTGCCAATGGCGGCAGGCATTTTGGCATATTTGTATGGGTTTAGAGGAGATACCCTAGTTACTATTATTATAATGCAGGGGGTACCCTCGGCTGTAATTAGCTATGTTATGGTATCACAAATAGGGGGAGATTTGTATGTTGCTGCTACAAATGTGTTGATAACTACAATTATGTCGGCTTTTTCCCTTACATTTTTGATTTTTGTGATGCGGACGATGGGGATATTGGTTTAGAGGTGTATGACTATAGCACTTTTCACGGAGGTTGCCCAATTTTAAAAACAACAAAAGTGCTAAATTGCTAAATTAATAAAAGCAAATTAACTTTTGTGGTTTAAAAAAGACAACGAAAAGTTAATTTGCTATAAACAACCTATATAAACTATATCACATCTATTTGGCACATTTTCATCGTATTTAGAGCTTCTGTGTGGCTTTTTGGCGTTACTCCGGCACATAGGCTTGCTGTAACTCTTATCGGGATATTGGGTAGAGTGTTTTTTATCATTATAGCGTTTGATACAACACAAATGTCAGTACATAGACCCACCAACTCTATTTCTGATATTTTGTTTTGTAAACTTTGCAAAAATTCGACTAAATCCACACTGCCAAAAACAGGTTTGAAAAATGTATTTTCTTGTAGTTCATCTATTATTAAGGTAGATTTGTTTTCTCTCCATGCTAGCTTTATTTTGGGATCTATTTCCCAACCCGGGGTGTTTTTTACACAGTGTATTACCGGTAGCTTTTTGCCCTCCGGGGTTTGAAGATAATCTTGTCCGTGAGTGTCTTGGGTAAATAATATAATTTCGTTTGTGGATTCAGCTATTCTTTTTGCCACCGCATCTACTATACCAACAGCTTCTTTTGTACCCAGTGTACCGTCTATAAAATCTTTTTGCATATCAATAACTACCAAAACTTTTTGCATTCATCAAGCTCCTTTTAAAATAATTTGCATTATCAAAGATAGACCCCCTATCAAAAATAGACCACCCCTATCAAAAATAATCCGAAAAATATGCAGTTTCCGAAGGTATTATTTTTTCCAGATAATTTATAGCTTTTTCTTCAGCTTTTATTTTACCTATTTTTTGCAGATAGCGAGGCCGTTTATAACTCATAAGCATCGTTGTTAAAGTATTTATGTCTAACTCTATCTCGTAACCATCCTTTTCTGTAGAAACATGTTGCCCTTCTTGTGAAAATTTTAGAGAAAAAGAACCACGGTTCCAATCCAACAACGGATCACTTACCACAAAACTAAGGTTAGGACAACTTTCTTTAAAGGGGTATTTCCGCAAAAACCCCATAACATCTACAATTCTAGCCATTATATAGGGTTTTATTGTTTCTTCTATTTCACTATCTTCTAACAAAAAGGCGATTGGTTCATTTTTGTAGGTTTTGCCCTTCACCAAATCTACCATAGAAAAATGTGCGCCAATAAAATTCCATAAACCATGTCTTGCTTCTTGAGTAAGATAAATCATTTCTTTTGCGTTAAAAACGTCGTTTTCTATAAAGTATAACAAAAACCCTTGGGGAGTGTTATTTTCGTCATAGTAAATAGCGGCCACCATATCATCTTTATCCCAACGAAAATATTCGCCCCATTCCAAATCCCCTCGGATAAGGGCACCATGGTGGTTTGATGCGTATTTATTATAAACTTCTTTTACATGAATATGGTCTTGCGAAAACCGCTGCACAAGCCCTCCTACCTCTACTTTTGGGGGGATCTGCGTGTCCTTTATGGTGAATGACATTACATCCGACACAATCTCCCAGCCTTTTTTGCGGTAATAGGGTACAGAATAAGGGTAAAGATATGATATTGTTTGACCTCGCTCTCGCATTTCTTCTAAACTTTTTAACATAATGCCTTTTGCAAGCCCAAAACCGGAATACTCAGGATAAGTTCCGACACCGGTTACACCACCCATAGAAAATGTTTCGCCATGTATATTTACTTGGAGAGGATACACAGCCACCTGGGAAACCAGTTTGTCACCGTCGAACCAACCCAATACCTGCGCATTTTTTAATATAGGGGCTTTTTCTTGCACCATTTCAAGAGCCTCCCAGCCTACCTCTGAAAGGACTTGGTTGGTGACCTGAAAAACGTAGCGCAATAAATCGTTAAATTGGTTAATATGTTGTACAGATACTTTTTTGGCAATAAATGTATTGCCCAACTTTGTTGTAAACTGATCTAAAGGTAAATCGTCTGTTTGCATAAAATTAAACCTTTCATTCCTATTAGTTTTGTTTTTATTTTGTTTTCGTTTTTATTCTCATTTAAAATAACTGCATACCAAAAGTATACCAAATTTGCGATAAAATATCAACTTAGATTCAAACATTTAACTATGGAGTACGTGGAGTGCCTGGAGCGATATATTCACAAAGCTCGACATAAAATTATGCCGAGCTTTGTGTTTGAAAGCCGCTTCTGTGAACCGCTCCTATATGTTAAAAAATAAATTGTAATAAGAACAGGATAGTAACAATAACAGAAACGGCCGATATTTCATTAGCTCTACCGCTAACCAGTTTTAAAACAATATGTGTCAACAACGCCAAGCAAATACCGACTCCTATGTTGAAAGTAAACACTACAAAAATTAGAACAACAAAGGCAGGAAAATATTCTGTCATGTCGCTGAAGTCTAAATTTTTAAGGCCTTGCAACATTAAACATCCCACAAAGATTAGAGCGGGAGCAATAGCAATATCCGGAATAAGCCCGACCAAGGGGCCTGCCAATAATAACAGAGCTGTTAAAATAGCGACCACCAATGAAGTCAAGCCCGTTCTTCCTCCCACGCTCACACCGGATGAACCGGAAACAACCGTTGTGTTCGGGGCCCCTCCAAGAGTGGCAGCAACAATACTTGATAACGCATCTGCTGTAACACCTTTGTTAACATATTTTATGCCTTCGGTGTCGTCGTCATCTTTTACTAGATTAGCACTTTTTGCAATACCAAATGTTGTGGCAATGGCATCCAGTGCATTTGTTAACAACAGAGCTAGCACTATGCTCAAAACAACCCCTAAAACTGTGCCAAAACTGCCAAATGTCCAAATTGTCGCAACATCTAAACGGAACAAACCATATTGAGCCCAATCGCTAAACTGTTGCCCCAATTGGAAAGAAAAATCTGCCGGCAGCACTGCCGCTCCAGTCACGTAAGCCAAAACAGCGGTTGATACGATAGCTATAACAAAAGCGGATTTAACCTTTTTATAATATAAAAAGGCTAGCAAAAGAAGCCCCACAAAAGAGACGATAGCTCCTAAAACCGCAGGGCCCGCTACCGGATCGGCAAGGTTTCTTAAATTTACGAAAGTAACAAAAGTGGCAGGAGAATTAACCACCAAACCACTTAGCCGTAAACCTAACAACGTTATAAAGAGGCCAATAGCCGGAACAGTGGCTATTTTGATGTTCTTTGGAATACCATCCAAGACTTTGCGTGTAAGACCTGTTATTGAAATAAACGAGAATATGATACCGGAAACCAAAATCAAAAATAGACCGATTTGATATTGGGTTATTCTGGCTAACTGCTCATCGCCGGAAAGTAAGACGATCATGGGCAGTGCTGTAAAAGCAAAGTAGCTGGATGTACCCATTGCAGGATAGACAACCAGCGGCATTTTGGCGATAAAAGCCATCAATAAACAGCCTATAATGGAAGCGATGACTACTGCCACAAATACTGCATTAAAAATATTTGTTTCCCCACCTGAAATCATGCCAGGAACGGCTAATATGGTAAAGATAGATGCAAAAAAACTTGTTATTCCAGCCAAAACCTCTGTCCTAACAGTAGTTTCAACTTTCACGTGCTTTGGTGAAAAAAACTGCAGAGCTTTTTTCATAATTATTTTCCTCCTTGTGTTTTGAACTTTTCGTTTTTAAAAGTCCATCCTTTTAATTTCTTTCCACTTTTTTGATATCTTGCAACTGCAATATCAAGTGGCTATTATATCAGATTTGAATATTCTTTGCAAACTATTATTTTTTTGCTACGTCTTTTTTACTGCACCCCATTTTTCCCTTGTTTTGTCCATACTGGATGTTGTATAATATTTTTATATTTCTAATCATCAAACTCATAAAGTCAGCCATAGCTTCAGCCATCGAGTCACACATAGAGAGTTTCAAAGTTCGCATCAGAACGGGTTTAATTTCATACAAAAACCCACGTATTTCGCTATTTTCTCTTCATCCCTTTGGAAAAAGGACAAAAAAAATAGTGCGGAATTTCTGCTGCTTCGTAGCCAGTTAATTTTCAAGAATTTAATTACACCTACAGCAATTCCGCTTAGTACAGTTTTTTTATTGCTAAGCGGAATTGCTGTAAGCACTCAAAAACTACCGAAACATCAAATTAATTTGGTCGAGCAGAAAAAACAATATCCTTTGCCTATCGACTATTATTCGGGAATCAAAACCCATCCCTACCCTTAACACATAGGAGTTGCCTCTGTTGTCGTAATATACCCTGTCCTCCAACTCCGATTCTATCAAAAAATACCCCGCAAGACCGGCATCCAGGGTTACATCTGTGGCTATTCTTGTAACATAGCCTGTTATGGTGCCAAAGTCGCGGCGGGGCATGGCGGGGATGTCGTACTGTATAACCATCCCTTCCTCTATCCTGGCTATGTCGTTATTGCTCACAAACACATTTGCCGTTAACACATAATCCCTTGCGGGAAGTATTGTGAGCACATTTACACCACTCATAAGAAAACTGCCCGGCACTATCTCCAAAAGCATATTTATTTCCCCATCTATACCAGCTCTTACGGTTGCGTCTTCTATTTGAACCGAAAGGCCGGTTAGTGTAGTTTCTATTGCCAATATTTCTTGTTCCAAATGACTTATACTGTTTAATGTCATGTTTAACTCGCCAAGTCGGCTCATTGATATTTCTCCAAGCTCACCGCCATAAAAAAATGCAACAATTTGCTGTAACCCACCTTGGGATATTCTTTGATTTAAATCTTCTATTGTTCTTTCTAGCTGCAATATCTGGCTGCCTATCCCTACAACTGTGTTAAGATGAAAAAGCTCCATCTGGCTGCTTCTGCTTACAATGGCGTTTTCTGTGTTGCGTATTTCATTTTCTATGTTTATCAAAAAACTTCTGGTATGATCTTCTTTGTTAAAAAGCGCAATCTCATGGGCATTTTGTATAGCTTGATACTCGCTAAGAGCTATTGCCCCTATCCCATACAAAATCGTAACCCTAGAATAATCCAGGCTTGCCAGGTTATATGTTTCGGTAAGCTGCAACAGTGCAAAATTGTAATCTTCAAAAATACTTCTGTATATGCTGTTTAGGTTTGGGTCAAAAAGGCTGTAGCCGGCAATGGCTGAATCTCTAATAGTTATATAGCCATCCAATGATTCTCTTAAATTGTTGTATTGAAATCGGTGGTTTTCCATATCGGCAACGTAACTTAGATATTGGTTGCGGAATATGTTAAACAACTCTATATGCCTTTGGTTAGTTATGCTCTCTATTGGGTAGCTTGCAAACAAATTTTCCTCATTTGTTATTGAATCGTCAAAAAGCCTTATCATGTTAAGTTCCAAAATTGCGTTGCTTAAAGTTTCCTGCATATCACTTAGCTCTGTTTGCAATATTGTGTCTGCGGCAGCAAAGCTGTGTTCCAGCGCTCTTTGTGCAAGCAAATGATTGTCGAATCTAAAGCTAAGTTCCTCATTAAAGTTGCCTATCAGGTTATAGCCGCTTTCTAATGAATCTCTAAAACGGTGCAGCGATTCCAGTTCAAATTGGAGTATACTAAGCCGTTCTTTTAGCATGTTTTGCTCGTTTTCTAGGTGAAAAGTATCAATTATGTATAAAATGTCGCCTTGGCTTACTTGCATACCTTCATAAAAGTTTACTTCCCGCACTTCTCCCGGTGTTGCGTTTATTATTTGGGCGCTAAATGTGTGGGGGCGTATTATGCCTGATGCCCTTACAACTATATCGATATACCCAAAATACGACCACGCCAAAGCAATGGCTATCATAGCAAAAAGACCGTAAATAAAATATGCAAAAAATTTGTTGGGCCTTGTGTCATACACCTCTTTATGTAAACTTATATCTTTCATATTTACAGTTATATTTTTCATAATCAGTCAATCTCCAAACTTTGCTCATATACGAGATTATAATACAGCCCCTTTTTTTCTATCAACTCTGTGTGTGTCCCGCTTTCAACTATGCAACCTTTGTCTGTAACAAAAATTTTATCGCATCGTTTTATTGTGCTTAGGCGATGGGCTATTATTATTGTGGTAATATTTTTTGTGTATTTGTTTATCGTTTCTTCTATAGCTCTTTCTGTTATAGAGTCTAGGTTGCTTGTGGCTTCGTCTAGTATAAGTATATCAGGTTTTTTTAGCAAAGCTCTGGCTATAGCCAAGCGTTGTCTTTGTCCGCCCGACAGGTTTGAACCGTTTTCTTCTAAATATGTTTCGTAGCGCAATGGAAAATCGTTAATAAAATCATGGGCTTTTGCCATTTTACAGGCTTCTATAACTTCTTCCGGTGAAACATCTAGCCCTATCATAAGATTTTTCATTATACTGTCGCTAAAAAGGAATGTTTCTTGGGCTACATAAGCTATTTTTTCTCTTATTACGTCTATCTTTACATCTTTTATGTTAGTATCGTTTATTAATATTTCGCCCTGTTGTTGTTCGTACAGTTTGAGCAATAATTTTGCAATAGTAGTTTTCCCCGAACCGCTCTCCCCTACAAACGCCGCTTTTTCACCTTTTTTAATTTTAAAGTTTACATTTTCTAAAACGTTGTGCCTTGTTCCGTATCTAAAAGTTAGGTTTTTTGCTTCTATATCTCCGATAAGGGTGGGTAGGTTTAACTTGTTTACCTCTTGAGCGGTTTTTTCCGGTTCAAGGTCTAGTATTTCACCGAGGCGGTCTGCTGCCACTATCGCCGTTTGCATCATGGGTTGCAGGTCTATCAAGTTTTTAACCGGGCCCAAAAAATAGACAAGCAACGCATTAAATGTTATAAGCTGCCCCACTGTAAGATTGCCGTTTATTACATTGTACGCACCTATCCACAATATTATTACACCGCCGATTAGCTCCACCAAACCGGTCAAAGAAGATTGTACATTACTTACCCAACTGAGTTTAAATATACTTTTTAGCATAGCAACAAACTTTTTTTCTGTAGACAAATTTGCTTCGTGTTCTGCGTTATAAGATTTTACGGCTTGTATTCCATTAAGGGATTCTACTAGATATGACGTTAGCTGAGCGTTATCTTCCATTTGTTTTCTGTTGAGAGTGCGGTACAGGCTGTTAAAGCTCCACACAATCACAAGATAAATAAGGGCTATTATTACCGTAACGCCAAACATTAGGGGGTTTTGCAAGTACAGCACAACTGCCCCGGCTATAACCATAAGCGTATCTATCATTATGGTTAGGGTAGCGCCCGATATTGCGTCCCTTACATGAGAGGCATCGTTAAAACGGGCTATTATTTCGCCGACTTTGCGGGTGCTAAAAAAGTTCATGGGCAAAGAAATAACATGGCGGTAATAGCCAAGTATTAAAGAAATGTCCAGTTTTTGGCTAAGGTACAGCAATAAATGTGAGCGAAAAGCGTTTAACACCACCATAAACACGTTAAGGATAATAATACCAACAGACAAAATATGCAGTGTTTGGCTAAGTGAACCCGGAAGTATCTCGTCTAGCAGATAGCTAAAATAAAAAGCGGCAAGGATGCCAAGCAGGGTATAGATAAGGGAAGCTACAAAAACGTGAATTATCAGCTTTTTTTGCGGTAGCAATAAATGGAAAAAGCGTTTAAAAATGCCTGTTGTTTTATCGCCTTTTTGGAACGTTGTTCCCGGTACAACAAAGATTAGTACCCCGCTCCAGCGGTATGTTGGTATATCTTCGCCTGTTTCGCCAAAAAACTCGGCGGGGGTCAGTTTTACTATGCCTACCCCCGGGTCAGATATTATTATTTGCTTTTGGGTAATCTTATGCACAACCACATAGTGCATAAGATTACCCTTAACTACTACATGGGCTATACACGGCAGTGGGAAAGGAGAAAAAAAGGCTTCTTTGTCGCCTTTCACGCCCTTTGCCATAAAACCCAGCTCCTCCGCTGCTTTTATTATACCCGCTGCGTTTGTGCCTTGTTTATCCGTTCCCGCTATCTCTCTTATCTGCGTTATGGGGATTTTAAGCCCGTGCTGTTTGGATATTGTGGCTATACAGGCTGCCCCGCAGTCGGTTATGTCGTGTTGTAGGATTGTGTAGTATTTTTTTGGCATTACTGTCCTCATTTTTGGTTATATTTTGTGAAAACACACCAAACTTCACTTTATGTCAAATTAGGGCTAACAGAAATATAAACGTCAACTTCAAACTTATCTATCTCATCTATGCTTGTAACGTCATTAATTGTAACATTGTACCCGCTAGAAATAGACAAAAGTCGGTTTTCTTCTATATACTTGTTTAGCTTGTCATATGTTTCTTGTACCTTTTCCGGGCTGCCTTTATGCTTTATAACCAAGCAGTTATAGAGATACAACTTTTCTTTAAAAACAATATTGTCGTACCCGGGTATAGCCCTGTCTATAGGAAAGTATACCTCCATATCCATCTCGCCCGTGCCGGGGTCAACCTCATATGTTGTGGATATAGCGTTCCCCTTTCTTTCGACTTTTTGCTCCATGGCGTATTGTGCCAGTTTGGCTATGTTTTTTTGTATGTTTTCTTGTTTATCTTTAAAACGTATGGTTAATAGGTTTTCTATTTCTAAAACTTGGTTTGTTAGTATACTCATTAGGGTTTCCTCGTTAGTCTAATGGGGCGGATACTTACTTATTTTTTTCTTTTAAAACTTGCAATTCCTCACTTATTGTAAAAGCAAGTACAGTGAAAAAATGTAAAACTCCTATAATAGACAAAACAGTACTTACAGTGTTAAGGTGGGCGAGGTTTTCAATATTATAAAAAATTTCAATTGCATGAACAGGGAGCAAAAGCAATGAAAACAAGCATAGTAATAAGAAAACTCTTTTCACTTTTCTGCCGGATTTTCTATTTTCAATGTAGTAACTACTTAATAGAAACACCAAAAACATTGTTGAAGCAACGGCAAGAAAAGATTGAAAACTAAGCGGATTACTAGCCCTATATGAAAAACCAATAAAAACATTGGGTTGAGAAATTCCAACAAAAAAAATTAATGCACTACTAAAGTTAATCTCCCGAGTCATCAAAGCACTCCCAAAACTAATTTTTTTCACCCTCTAATATATGATTACATAACTTATTAGAGGGTGAAATAGGTCAAATAGCTATTATTTAGACTACCAACGTAAATTTGCGTTGATGTTTGAAATCCCCTGCATAATATGTGCCCCACCATATGCAAATGCATTAGCGGCTTTCAATTGTCCGCCTGGTACTTTCATTGTAAGAACACCCAAAGCAATGGCAGCACACCCGTGGATAGTCTGAGCCACTCCAGATACGACTCCAAAGAAGTTTCCACCTTCAATAAGAGTAAGTTCAGTTTCGCTAATTTCTACAAAATTGCTGTGAAGATATGCGTCCATATTTTTAACTTCTCCTTCCTAAAACAAAACATGAAATAATTCACTTGAAAACTTTCGTGTTCTCAAGTTAACGGTTGTATTTGTTGCATTTTCGTTTACTATGTTCCGTTAATAATATTTTTAATATTTGTTTTTATACAGAGTTAAAACCTTATATTAGATAACATGTCTGCACCTATGCCAACTGCTGTACTTGCTCCAAGAACGGCTCCAGCAACAGTGCCTACAGGACCAAGAGCTGATCCTTTGACACCACCCACAACCGCTGCTATCGGAGCGGCTGCAATAATTAAGGTTCCCACAAAAGCATTAGCGAAATTACACCATTCATTCCTATTTCCACCTTCAATTGTCAAAAGCTCATTTTGGTTTAGTTCTTCAAAACCGTTTAACTTCAATGTAGCGTTCATAATGTTGCCCTCCTTATAGTTCCTTAAAAAAGATTAGTAAAAGAACAGTTTCACTTGTATCTATCCGCAATACACAAACATCCTCCGCACATCACTTGCCGTACGCTCAAGCACAGTACATCAAACATCAGCATCAAAACAAATATAACAAGTGTTTTAGTAATGTGTTCGGCTTCGCCGAACACAGAGAAGGTTACCTTCTCTAAAAATATACAATAATTTTATCATATGTCTCCAAAATTGTCAACCCCCCACATCCCCTTCAATCATAGTTAATTTTCATACATACACAAAACACAACCATATTTAAAAACAAAATTTATAACCATCGTCACAAAAAAATCTTTTCATAACTTTACATATCGTTAAAAAAGCATTTTTCATCTTACGCAAAACCAAATTTTAGGCAAATAATCACAAAAATACATCTAATTAATATCTACAACACAGCACCTGCCCCCTTGCTTATCCGTTCCCGCTATCCCCCTTATCTGCGTTATGAGGATTTTAAGCCCATGCTACTTGAATACCATACCAAGAAAACCTGCGAAAAGATCGTAAAAATGCCAAAAATGCCCGATAAAGGGTTTAGGCTTTATCGGGCAGGGAACGTTTATAGGTTGAGGCATCATTTTTTGCCAAGCTGCGAGCGAAGTTCAGCTATAATTGCATCCTTATCTGCAAGGGCGGCATCTTTATCTGCAAGTGCAACACCTTTTTGCACCAATGCACTTTCCGCATCTGCAAGAGCAACATCTTTTTCCGCCAATGCACTTTCCGCTTGTTCAGCCCTGTGTCTATCTTGCTCTGCCCTGCGTCTATTTTGCTCCGCCCTGAGTTCTAGTAGCTTGTAATCATTCGCCTTTTTAGCCGCCAGCATAATATCGTCTTGCCTACGCTGATACGCCTGTCGTGTAACCTTGTCCTCACTTAGTCTTACCAATGCAGAAACAGCCATGCTAATCTCCTCCTGTTCCTCACAAATATTTTTGATTATGCTCTTGTCCTCAATGCCTTTTTCTGCTA
>WRKF01000146.1 GCA_009778165.1 Defluviitaleaceae bacterium | reverse complement strand
GAGTACGCCTACGTAGCAAACCAGGAACTAGTTGAAGCAGTATAGAATACCGCCGCCGTTTGAGAGCCTTGCACGCTGAACACGGCAAGGCGAGCAAAAACCATCTCAAAAACTCTGTCCGCAGAGGTGGTAGAGGTGGTTTTTTTATGCCCTAAAACAGCTTTGACTTCTGATGACAGAGGTTTTTTGAAAAAAGGGTTGACAGCATCACTTATATGCAATTTCCATACCATTTACATTGCCTTATATTTTTGATATAATCTTGATATAATCTTATTGTGGTTTTTTATATAACCTATTGTAGCTTAATCTATTAAAAAATCAAGGAGTTGCCATTATGAAAAAATATATGAATGCAAAAACACTAATAGGTGGTGGGCTGGTTTTGGCCGCCATTATAACAATATTTTTTGCTTTTTTTGAAAATGCTAATGACGGAATGTCAACGTCGGGGGCAGCTGCGGTGCCGGGAAACAGCCCGTACGACTCCATTATAGCACAATCTGCCCTGGGTAGGATAGACATACAGCCTCTTGCGGCTACCCAACTTGGGATTGACAGAAACTCTTCGTTTTTGGTTTCTTCTCTTTTTACTGATCTAATACTAACAGAAGGTTATTTGCGAAGATACTTGTCTGTTACAGATGATAAAGAGTTTGTGCTAACAGAAGAGCAGGGTGATTTTTTGCTGGAATTTACAGATGAAATGACCCCGGGGAGAATATACAATATAGTTTACAGCCCTGTAGATATGATGCCCACTTCTTTTGCTTTCCAAACTGTAGATATAATGCGAGTTGTTGGCACTACGCCCGCTAACAGCAGCCATGGTGTACCTACCAACACCGGCATAGAGATAACTTTTTCGCAACCCCTGGCGGCAGCAGAAGATTTTGAAAACGCTTTTACTATTGACCCCTTTGTAGAAGGGCATTTTTTGCAACGGGAAAATACATATATATTCGTTCCGGACAGGCTGTCTTTCAACACTATATATACAGTGACCATTGGTGGGGGCTTGGAAAGTGTAATGGGAGATATAATGAGCGCAGAACACACATTTTCTTTTATGACCGAATGGGGAACAGCAACAGGACCGCCGCTTTCTATTGCCGGCAGTGTATACGAAACTTTTTTGCCTTGGCGGGAAGTATTTATAGATCTTAATGTATCCCAAAACTTTCCCCATCGTGATTTTTACGTTAGACTATACGACTTGCAAACCCCGGAAAATTTTATTAACGGTTATAACCCGGGGGTGTTGGTGGATACTTTTGAGTTGGAGCTTACTACTCTTGGAACGGAGCATATGCCCTTCCATTATTTATTTTTAAACGAAACACTGCCTGTCGGTTACTATTTGGCTACGATTTCCGCCGTTAACGATGGTAACATCACTGTGTATAAGTTTATTCAGGTTTCCGCTCTGTCTGTCTATTCTTTGTCTATAGCAGGGGAGACCGTTTTTTGGATACACGATGCTGCCACTGGTGAGCCTGCTGTGGGGGCATCGATAAGTATAGATAACGAACACCAAGCAACCACCGATCACGAGGGGATAGCTATAGCCAACACATACCATACTGCCACTTCGTTAATAACTATTAACTACAGCAACTATCTACCTTTTGTTTATACAAAAAGAACCTTTGCCACTGCCAATCTGATTGCCACTGACCGTTTTTTGACGTACATGCGGACAGACCGCCCCACCTACCGTCCCTCAGACACGGTAGATGTGTTTGGTATAATAATGCCCCGCTACGGACACAGCCACTTGCCAACAGATGTGATAACCTTGCGGTTTGGTGATATGCTGGAGTTGCCGATAAACCTAGACAACCACAACACTTTTAACATGCGAGTACCTATAGAAAACATGTTTGGAGATATGGATTTGGTAGTGAATATAAACGGTGAAAGGCTCATGTCCACCTGGGTTAATTTCAGAGATTATACTAATCTTAGTTTTGTGCTGGAAGGACAATTGGATCGAAACGCCTTTTTTGCAGACCAAGAGGCCCATGTGGAGATATACGTGACCAATTTTGCTGGTTTTGTTCAAGAGGGGGTAGAACTAACAACGTGGGTTGGCTCAAACCAATTGGGTATCGTATCACAAGAAGATGGTATAGCTAGAGGTATCGTTCCTATTGATTTTTCCAACGGGACTAACTGGCAGCCTTTTTTTTCAGGCTTTTGGTTTTCTGTAGCTTCAGATGCGAGCATATCGCAGCACATAGAGCTACCTTTCATAGTAGCCACTAGAGATATAATGGTGGAGATAGAGCATATAGACGAAGCGACTATTGAGCTTACTGCCAGCCACATAGTTTTGGATACCTTTAACGCCGCACCGGTACAGGAACTGTCCGGTATGGCTTGGGATTTAGACAACTTTAGAGGGTCTCTTGTTGATGTAGATTTTGAGATAGAGATAGCTAGGTTAGAAACAATAAGAACGATTGCGAGCCAGTTTTATGACCATATTAACAGCCGAATGATTACTACATACAATTTTGATACCAACCGTGAGATATATAGGATAGTGCCAGGGCGAACAGAAGGTGGCAGAGCAGTCGTTAGCGAGCTGCCTTATTCTGATGACCCTTTAATAACCTACCATATAACAGTTAGGTATAACGACTCCCGGGGGCTACCGACGGAAACTTTTGCACAGAACTTGTGGCCCATGTTTGAACCGTCGCCATCTTCTATTAGACATTTTGGCTTAACCCTTGCCACTAGGGAGCTTGGGCAGCCCTTTACCTTTGGTGGTTGGACTCCTCCTAGAGATTTGGGGGTGGGGCAAGTTACTGATGTGATTTTGATGGAAGATAATGTAATGTGGAACCCTTTTTGGCATAACCCTGACACAGTAACAACTCCCACAACGGGGCGGTTGCTTGTGGTGTTGGCACGTGAGGGCATTTTATACACAGCCATTGGCTCGCCCATGGGAACGCCCATCACTTTCCCCGCCGGAGCCATTAGCTCTGCCTTGGTTTTTGGGGCATATTTTGACTCCGGATATATCTTTCCTGTGCCAAACCCTCTCACTATCAATTACGACTATGCAGAGATGGATCTAGCTATTGAGATGGATTTTGATCAGTTAAGCTATAGCCCGGGGGATTTGGTGAGTGTTGCTATATACACTGCCGATTCGGAGGGCAGACCCGTTCCCGCTCAAGTAGTTATAAGTGTAGTAGACGAATCGGCAATAGTGGGGTGGGACGACCATGATGCATACTTGCTTTCACGGCTATATACCAGCTCCCCAATAAGAATGTGGGAATTTGACTTTGAGCAGTTTGGCTCACATATACAACACAACTTTGGCGGTGGTTTAGGCGGAGCCGAAGGCGGTGGCGGTGGCGACGGGCCACCTGATATAACTTTTCGTGAGCTGTTTATCGATAACCCTGTTTTTGAAGTGGTACAGACCGATAACCAAGGTAGAGGTTATATCTCTTTCACGCTACCTGACCAAATAACCTCTTGGCGTGTTACAGCTTTGGGGGTAGACATGTACGGGCTGGCGGGGGATGCACGCCACAATATCATATCTAGCCTACCTTTTGCTGTGGACTTAATCCTTACCAACGAATATATATTGGGGGATGACATCGGTGCAATGGCTAGAGTTACTACCGACCATCCTTTGCCTGTAGATTTCACCTTTTATATTTTGCACGATGGAGATACTGTAGCTACGTATACCCAAACCACAACCACAGGACGAGCTTTTTTTAACGGCGGACCACTGGATATAGGTTCATATATAATGAGAGTTCATGCAACTATGGGAAGCTACACAGATGGGGTTGAACTGCCTTTTGTTGTTGAGCAAACGGGTATGATAGTGCCTGTGCGTATGGCGGGCCAGTTTGACATGGGGCAGTATCTGTCAACAGATTTTCACATGCGTAACTTTCCGGTACAACTAACGCTTATCAACGGAAATATTATGCCCCTAACAAACATTATGCACAGTGTGTTTTCCGGCGGCAGTTTTAGAACAGACGTGATGGTTGCCAATGGGATAATAAATGACTTTTTTTGGGAAACCAATATAGAAAACGAGGATTTTGCGGCAGATATACGCTCGCGTATCCATGCCGGTTCAGGGGGGATAGGAGAGCTCATCTATGCTGACCCGGATCTGTCGTACACTGCTCGGTTTGCTGCAGCTTTTCCGGAGTTTGTAGTTCCGTCACATATAATACGCTATGTAGCCCAAGAAATGGAGCAAGGAGCAAATGCACAGCGACGAGCCGCCGGACTACTGGCTTTGGCTGCGGTTGGAGAACCTGTTTTGCTGGATATTAATCGAGAGGTAGAGTTAGTTTTAGCTGAGGATTTATATAATAGCTTTGACTATCGCATGGCTTCTTTGTATCTCGTGTCTGCCCTTATTGTTGTCGGCGCTCACACATCCGGATACACACTAATGAATCAAGTGCAGGGGTATTTTGACCCAGCCACCTTGGTGGATCCCCATCCTCAAGGCGAGAGAGTAACCACGCAAAAGTTTTTTATTAATACTACAATAAACCCAACCGAAGCCTGGAACTATGTTTCTGACAGCAGCAGAGAGAACCGTTTTGTAAGTGATGTTCCGGAGCGAATAAACTTTGTAAGAAGAGCTATCATTTTGGGAGAGACCGTATCTACTGTGGCTTTTTATTTGAACGGTCAAGAACAAGAGGCCGTCTTGTCTAACTTTGACAGAAAGACCTTGCACATAACAATGGAGCAGTTTGAAAACCTGCAACTACGTTCAGTTGAGGGGCTAGTAGACTATTTCATTTCGTTTTATAGTTACGGATACCAAAACTGGAACCAAGATGAAGATGTGATAGAAATAACTAGAACGATAGTACCGACGGAGGGGCTATACCGGACAGATATTACTGTGAGCTTGCCTGCGGGCTATTACGGCTCCTTTAGCATTCACGATAGAATGCCCAGTAATATGCGCCACATTCCCATGAACCCATCAGGGTGGCAAGGCAGAGCCTGGAATAATTGGTATTCCGTAAACAACACACAGCGTCAGCTAATAGAGATAACGTTTTTTCAAGATACTACCCACGCAAGAACAAGAACCTTTAGCTATTACTCTATGGAGTTGTTTCAGGCAACTACAGCCAGTGATATAACTGTAGTATCTAACCAAAACCCGGAAAACCACATATGGGGTGCAATCCGATAGGGAACTTTATGGGAAAAATGGGAAAAATGGGAAAAACGAAAAAAATGAAAAAAATATACGCTACTTTAATTATGTTGCTATTGGTAGCAGGCACCATATATTTGGCATACCCGCAGGAATACAACAACGGTATCGGCTATGACTATAGCCGATACCCTTCTTCCCAACCACCAATACAAACCCACGAGCCAAATAACGAGAGAAGAAACTCATTGTTACACCTTACCCACAGCGAGTTCATTAGATCCATAGAAAATCCCAGGGTGTTTTTTGAACAACCCACCGGAAAGATAAGGGCCGGTGTAGTGCCTCATCACAACATAGCAGCTACGTTAATCAGCGGCTTTTTTTCAGCGACCTCTTATTTTGCCGAATATTATGACCTGGTTATAGTGATAGGGCCAAACCACGAAACGTTGGTGTCTAGCGTAGTGTCCTCTTATCGCCACTGGGATATAGGCGATGGAGTTTTTACTCACCAAGGGTTTGTGCAGGATCTGATGGATAGTAATGAACACGTTGCTATTGACCACGGTGTGATGGTGTATGACCATTCTGTATCTATATTGATACCTTATATATACCACTATCTCCCCGGAGTTCCCGTGGCTCCGCTACTGGTTAGTCGTCGCCTTAGCTTTGAGCAAACCCTGGAGCTTTTTTGGTGGATACAGAACTGGATAGAAAAGTCGCAAAAAAATGTTTTGCTCGTTGCCTCTATAGATTTTTCGCACTTTTTAACGGTGCCTCAATCTCGGGTAGCTGACCAAACCACAAAAGAAGCAATAAGAAACCACGACCTGCAAACAATCCACAGAATGAACTACCATCATGTGGACTCTGCCGCTTCTCTCATTATCTTTCTGTTACATTTGCAAGAGCTTGGGTTAACCCCCCAAATCGTTGCCCACACAGACGCTTCGGAGTTTTTGGGCCCGGGTGTTGACGAAACTACCTCTTATATGATTATAATGGGGATAGAGCAAACAAAACAAACACAGCAAGTGCAGCTCTCTTTTGTGGGGGATATTATGCTCCACGAAAGGCAAATGCAAAACCTTGGCTCCGAAGGGGTAGCATCTTCTTTTTTTTATAGCTTCTATCACGTGAGCCACTTGTTGCAAGAGGCAGACCTTGCCATAGGCAATTTGGAAACGGTGCTGGGTGGCTTTTTTATGGACAGCAGCCACTACAGTTTTTTCCCTAGGTTTTCTGCACCGGACCCCTTTGCGTACGCCCTTTTTTATGCAGGGTTTGACATTCTCACAACAGCAAACAACCATTCGCTAGACCAGGGGGTTGGCGGGCTTACTAGAACCATAGATACCTTGGAAAGTATAGGGATAGCAAATGTGGGAACCTACAGAACGAGAGAGGAGCGAGATAGTATACTGGTGAAAGAAGTTTCCGGGATACGCTTTTCTTTTTTGGCATACACTTTTGGCACCAATATGCAGTATTTGCCTAACGACCAAGATTATCTCCTAAACATTTTAAACAGAACTGTAATAAAAAACGATATACAAAAAGCAAGGGAAGTGTCAGATTTTGTTGTGGTTCTGCCCCACATGGGATACGAATATGAGCTGGCGGTAAGGGACAGTATAAAAGACTGGGCAATGTTTTTTGTGGAAGCCGGTGCAGATATAGTAATAAAAAACCACCCGCATGTAGTGCAACCCATGGGTTTTGTTACTGTTTTAGACTATGCAAATGGAGAAACCAAAGAACGCACCGCCTTTGTAGCGTATAGCCTCGGCAACTTTATATCTTCCCAAACAAAACCCCATACCAACGAAGGGGTTATATTGAACCTGCATTTTGCAAAAAGGCACGGCGAAGTGCCTGTGCTGGAATACGCAACGGTTGTACCCACTTGGGTTGGAGTCACAACTTTTTTTGGTAGACCTATTATTAGTGTGCTACCTATCTGCTACACATTGCATAGCATAGATAATTTTGGCAATATCTTTGGTAATATAAACACAGCACAATTGCGAATGGCACGTGAACATGTATTAGGACAAATTTTTAATGATATGCCGTTTTCTATAGAAGATAGGTTCTTTTTCAAAATTCACTAAATCTGTTCGGAATTTTTGTGACTCGCAAAATAGCTTCCTAAATTCAGCAGTTTTAACCTAACTTTTAAAGGGAGAACGAAAATCTAGTTTGGTATACGGTGTGCTGCAATGTAATTCCAAAACTTTTCGGCTTCGTTAGATAATTTTTTGCTGTTTGCGCGAGCCATTACTATATTTCTTGTTGCCGTAGGGGACAGTTCTTTTATGTACACATTATTTAATTTGTTTGAAGATGCAACTTTTCTTGATAAAAATGCTATGCCTTTGTTTAAAGATACAAGCTCAAAGATATTTTCGAGTCGCACACCGGTGAAGGATGTGTTTGGTGTAAAGCCTGTATCTTGGCACAATTTAAGAGATATATTGTAAATTGGGTTTGGTTTGTCTACGAATATTAACCTTTCTTCTTTTAACGATTCCACCTTTATAGTGTCCTCTTGAGCTAAGTGATGTTCTTTGTTTACAGCGGCAACCAAATAGTCGTCGTTATAATGTACGGTATCAATTTTGGGGTTGTTTGCAAACAGCTGAGCGTCATGAAAGGCTATGTCAAAATCTCCGTTTTCGAGCGATTTTGCTATTGAGTTGCCGGTATGTTCGATTATTTCTACATCTATATCAAGATGCACCTGCTGAAATTTATCAATGTCGGTCAAAATACCATAAAATGACATGACAACAAGCCCCGCTATTACAACCCTTTTTTTGCTTTTAAAACCATAATCTCTTAATGTTTTAATTGCGTTCCTTTCAGCATCACAAATAATCTCGGCAAAAGGCAGAAATATTTTGCCTTCTGTGGTTAGTTGCACTTTTCTTGAGCTTCTGTCAAACAAACGAAACCCAAGGTACTCTTCCAGGGCGTGAATATGCTTGGAAAGAGAAGATTGGGATATAAATAATTCATGAGCCGCCTCAGAAAAGCTACCGTGTTCAACAATTTGTGTAAATTCAAATATATATTTTGTATTCATATTTGCTATACCTCGACCACATAAAAAACCTACTATAGCAGTTCCGTTTTAAATTAGCCCTTTAAATTCACACTAAAACTGCTGAATTTAGGAAGCTATTCCACTTAATTTTATTTTAAAAAGGGCTGGAATTAAGTGGAATAGCTATAATCTCCATTATACTTCAATGGTTTGTAATATCCTATTCCGTATTAGAATAAAATTATACCTAAAATAGAATTGTTTGTAAAATTTTCACATGTTAAACTTTATGTATGTAAAAAAAAATAGTTACAATTACATAAAATTATAAGGAGTTTTGCAAATGAAAGTTGTATTACTGGATTCGCAAGTTATTAAAGGCTACCCTTATGCATTGGAGCAAAAGATTATAGAGGGTGCAGGGCATGAGTTTGTAAAATTAACATGCCAAAACGAAGATGAAGTTATTGCACAAGCAAAAGACGCAGATGCCATTTTAAACATTGCTTTAAAAATGACCGAAAAAAGCATTAGCCAACTAGAAAAATGCCAAGTTATGGTTCGCTACGGCATAGGCGTAGACGAATTCGATATTCCTGCGGCGACAAAAAAAGGGATCAAAATTTGCAACGTTACTACATACTGCATAGAAGAGGTGGCAATACATGCAACATCTTTAATGCTTGCAGTAGCGAGGCAACTCAAGCATTTTGATAGTGTAGTTGCAAAGGGGGTTTGGAACCAGGATCTTGGTGCAACAATGAGAAGACCAACAACACAAACTGTAGGGTTGATTGGTTTTGGCAATATTGCTCGCATGTTTGCCAAAAACTTGGCGGGGCTTGGTTATAAAGTGGTTGCGTACGACCCATACGTATCCGATGATACTTTCGCAAAGCTAAATGTTGAAAAACTAGCTTTAGATGAATTGTACAAAAAAGCGGATATAATATCACTGCATCTACCCCAAACAGACGAAACGCACCACATGCTAAACAAAGAAACGTTTGCAACAATGAAAGATGGAGTAATAATTGTAAATGCTTCTCGTGGTGGGCTTATTAACACAGGCGACTTGGTTGATGCACTAGCATCAGGAAAAGTAGGCGGAGCAGGGCTGGATGTGTTGGAAACAGAGCCAATGAACGACCCAAAACATCCTCTTGTTGGGTTACCAAACGTTATTATAACCCCGCATATTGCCTACCGCACACAAGAAGCAGCGATGGAGCTTTTTGGACAAGTAGCACAAACTGCGGTAGATGTTTTGGCAAATAAAGTACCAGACAATGTTTTGAACAAAAAAGAGCTTGGATTATAAAATACTATAACAATTTTTAAGAGCAGTTTTTAAGGAGGCAGCTAATTATGGCATTTAGAGAAGATAAAAAATGGTGGGTAAGCCCGTCAAATTTCGACAAAGAAGTAACAGAAAAATTTGATTTCCAAAAAAACATCAAAATTTTGGACACAACCCTTAGAGATGGAGAGCAGCAATCCGGCATTATTTTAACAAAAGCTGAAAAGGTAGCTATAGCAAAAAAACTAGATGAGGTGGGTGTTCATCGCATAGAAGCCGGAACACCGGCAGTGTCTAAAGAAGATGCAGACGCAGTTAAAGAAATTGCAAACCTTGGGCTAAACGCAGACATTTACTGTTTCGTTCGTAACATGAAGGTAGATGTGGATTTAGCAAAGGAATGTGGTGTAGATGGGGTTATTGCGGAAATACCGGGTAGCGAGCATTTGTTAAAGCTAGGTGCCGGTTGGAGCGTAGAAAAAGCAATCAATGCTGCAATCGAAGCTACATCTTACGCACACAGCCTTGGTTTGGAAGTTGTGTTTTTCCCCGCCGATGGCTCCAGAGCCAGCATAGATTTTTTGATGGACACAGTTGAAAAAATTGTTGAAGGCGGCGGTCATATGGACAGCCTTACGCTAGTGGACACATTTGGTGCATTTTCACCGGAAGGCTCGGCACGTAGGGTTAGACAGCTAAAAGAGCGTTTTCCAAACACACCTATAGAAATTCACACACACGAGGATTTTGGTCTTGGAACAGCCACTGCTCTTTCTGCTCTTGCTGCCGGAGCATCTGCCGCTCATGTTACAGTAAGCGGGATTGGCGAACGTGCAGGGAGCGCACCCCTTGAGCATTTGGTAATGTCTTTAGAGGCATTATACGGCATTAACACAGGGATAAACTTACCTAAACTAAAGGAATTGGCGGAACTGGTAGAGGAACTTTCCAAAAACCCAATCCCCGAAACGTTTCCAATAGTAGGCGAAAAGATTTTCCGTTGGGAAACTGGTATGCCCTCTATGCTTTGGGAAAATGTAAAAAATGTTGAGCCACTTGTAATGCTACCGTACCGCTGGGATCTGGTTGGTAACAAAATGCCAAGCCTGGATATAGGCAAAAAAAGTGGTAACGCTAATCTAAACAACTGGCTGGAAAGGCTCGGGTTATCTGTTGAAGAGGAAAAGAAACAAGGGCTGTTAATGGCAATAAAAGATGAATCAATTAAGCTAAAACGGACCCTAAACGAAGATGAGTTTCGCAAATTAGTTTCACAGCATCAATAGAATTATAGCAGTTCCGTATTTAATTGTCCTTATGAATTTTTTTGGAACTGCTGAATCAAGGAAGCAAATTAACTTTTCTGATTTAAAGGGGGACAACGAAGAGTTAATTTGCTATTGCAGTTTGTATATTATTCGGAGCGAGTTGTTATTTCTCGCTCCCAGAAAGTGAGGAGGTAAAGATATGAGAATTAGAAAAATTGCAAAAATGCCATTAACGCCATTATTGTTAAGTTTTCTCGTCTTGTTGCTTTCCGGCTGTATGTGGCAAGAGATAGACCGCACACCTGTTGAAAATGTTGGGCAAAGTTTTAGGATAAGAGTTGCCCATGGAGGGAGTGAAGCTATGCTCACCCACCGTGCACTCGAAGTTTTTAGAGAGGAAGTTGAAAACAATTCTAACGGTCAGATTTCTGTGCAAATATTTCCCAGTGGGCAACTGGGGAACGAAGCAACAGTTATTTCATCGTTACAAACAGACGACATTGAAATGACAGTAGTAAACACAGCTGCAATGGTGCCGTTTGCCAGTTTCTTAAATGTTTTAGCTGTTCCTTTTGTGTTTCCAAGCCACGATATAGCTTTTAGTGTGTTAGATGGTGACTTTGGCCAACAAATTAGCTATATGTTTGAAGAAGAAATGGGCGTTGTTGGGCTTGGTTTTTGGGACTCTTTAGACTTTCGTCAGCTTACATCAAATAGACCGATCCAAACACCGGACGATCTTAGTGGCCTAAGAATAAGGACAATGGAAAACCCCATCCAAATCGCCATTTGGAACTCTCTGGGAGCAAGCCCAACGCCAATATCTTTTGCTGAACTTTACACATCGTTGCAGCAAGGAATAGTAGATGCACAAGAAAACCCACTAGAACTAATCACAATGATGCGTTTTTACGAAGTACAAGAGTATGTAACCTTAACCAATCACTTGTTCCAAACAAGCCAAGCTGTTGTTTCGGCTAGGTTTTATCACTCCTTGCCCCCCGACCTGCAACAAGTGGTTAGAGAAGCTGTAAGAACCAGCATTGAGTTCCAACGCGAGGTTTTTAGCCAAGACTATGAACGTTTTATGGATCTGTTGCTTTATAACAACATCGAAGTTATTGCGCTAACAGACGAAGAAAGAGCAATGTTTATCGAAGGCGCAAACGAGGTTGTTGATGCGATTCGCAACCAGGTTGGCAGCGAGCTGGTTGATAGTCTGCACTTAGCTGTTGAAGCCGCAGTTGGCCAAACGAGGCAATAACGTATGACAAACAATAGTAAATCCCTTGGGCTTTTGATTGGGATTCTTGTTTTTGTAGGGTTGACCCTTATCCCGATAAATGGTTTAGACAACCGTGGGCAGTTATTCCTCGCCCTAACAATGATGACAGTCGTTTTTTGGGGCTTTCAGGTTAGTAATATGGGGTATATATCAGGGCTCTATTTAGCGCTGCTCGTTGTTTTAGGCGTGGGAGAGCCATCGGTTGTCTTTTCCCCGTGGGTGGGCTCAACAATATATTTCGTTATTGGTGCTTACCTTATTGCTTCTGCCGTTACACATTGTGGGTTAGGGGAGCGAATTGCAATGTATGTTATCTCGAAATACATTACATCATTTCGTAGCATTATCGTTGTAATTTTTGTCTTACAAATTTTGCTTAGCTTGCTTATCCCCAATTCTTGGGCAAGAAGTTTGATTATTATGGCAGTTATGAGGCAAGTAATTGATAATGCTAAAATAGGCAAAAATGATGCTACCATAATAGGCTTAACTGTATTTGCTGCCTCTGTTCCAACATCTATGCTGTTTTTGACGGGAGAGAGTGCAATTAATTTGCTTATAGTAGAATATTCCGGTTTACATATAGGATGGCTGCAATGGATATGGTATATGGGACCACCGGCAATTGCAGCAATTATCCTAACTATGGTGTCTATCCTTGTTGTGTTTAGACCTGAGCAAAAAGTAGAAATTGATAAACAGGCAATAAAAACCCGCCTTGCAGAAATGGGTACACTCACAGCAAAAGAGATCCGTGTTATTGTTTGGCTGGCGATTACTATACTTGCTTGGATGACAGATATTTGGCATGGTATAGATATAGGATGGATTACTTTATTTTTAACTATGCTGATGGGGATGCCGATAATAGGAGAAGTGGTAGGGGCAAAGCAATGGAGCGAGGTTCCTTTGAATGTGCTTGTTTTCCTTACAGCGGCAATTGCTATTGGGCGTGTTGGTGCAGTTACAGGAAACAATGAGTTTTTGGCACACCTTATGTTTCCGGAGGTTGTCCCGCAAAATATTATCGCCATGGCGGTGATTGTTATGCTCATCGCCGTTGCTATTCATATGATGCTGGGAAGTGTAATAGCAGTGCTTAGTGTTGTTGTGCCGGCAACGCTTGCTTTTACAGCACCTTTGGGGATTAACCCGCTTGTTCCTCTGTTTATTGTTTATGTTGCTGTTTTTGGGCATTATGTTTTTCCGTTCCACAGTATAAGCATATTGGTAGGGGTTGGCAAGGAAAACGGACTCTATTCCGGTCGCGAAGTAATGAAACTGGGGTTACCGTTATTTATTATGGTGTTAATTGTTGTGCTGGCTGTTCAACTGCCATGGTGGCGGTTAATTGGCCTGATTTAAAAATATTTGAAAATCATATAGCAGTTCCATATTTAATTGTCCTTACGAATTCGTTGGAACTGCTGAATCGAGGAAGCAATTCTGCTTAGTAATATTTAAAAAGGACTGCACTAAGCGGAATTGCCATAGGAGGCAGTAATGCTACTAACAATACATTCACAAAAAAAAGGGAAGCTCCGTGTTGTTGGCTTAATGTCGGGAACAGGAAAGACCTTGTGGAAAGCACACGAAATGCAGAAGGAAATGCAGAAGGAATCAAAAGAATGCCCATTTGAAATAGTAGGCGCTTTTGCTAGCGACCCCAACTGCAAAGGGTTGGAGTACGCAAAAGCTGAAAATATCCCTTTTGCGGCTCTCGATATAAAGGAATTTTATAAAGAAAAAAATAAACCGATTTCTGACATGCAGGTTCGTGAAGAATACGACAAAGAAATTTTGAAAAAGATAGAATTGTTTAACGCTGATATTATATTGCTTGCGGGTTATGTGTGGAAATTGAGCGATTTGGTTCTTGAAAATCACACAATCATAAATGTTCATCCAGGTGATTTAACAGTGGTGGGTACAGAAGGCAGAAAATATGCGGGCAAAGATGGTGTAGGTGATGCACTACGGGCAAAGGAAAGTTATATTGCCTCCACATCCCACATTGTAACCCCCGTGCTTGATGGTGGGCCTATCCTTATGGTATCGGAAGATATAGATGTAGATTATACCTTGCATGACGATGAGCAAGCACGTTTTAGGCATTATTTGGGCTTAGTTAACGAACAAGGCAGGATGCTTGGAGCACGCACACTGCTCGAAATAGCACTGGGGAATTTTTCCCGGGACAAAAGCGGCAATATCTATTACAAAAGCAAAGCGGTTCCAAGCGGGCTTAAAATTGAAAATTGGGATGAGTACAGACCCCTGCACGAACGTGATATAGATAAACTTGTTAATGCCAGATCTGTTGCGGTTATTGGTGCATCAAACAGACAAGGTATTGGTAGAGCAGTTGTCGAAAATATCATTTCCTATGGTTACGAGGGTAGTTTATATGCCGTTAATCTTAAAGGCGAAGATGTACTCTCGGCTAAGGGTTATGAGCGTATAGCAGATATTGAAAAAGATGTGGATCTGGTTATTATGACCATTCCGTCTAAAGGTGTTTTGCAAGTGGTGGAGGAATGTGGGAAAAAAGGTGTTAAAGCTATTATTTGCATAACTGCCGGGTTTAAAGAAGTTGGCGGCGAAGGGATAGTTGCAGAAGAAAAGCTCTTGCAGATAGTTCATAAATATAACATGCGTATGACCGGACCTAACTGTATGGGGCTTATGTTTGCCGGCTCTAAACTAAATGCAACCATCCTTTCCGGAGAAATAAAACAGGGCAATGTGGCTCTTATTAGCCAATCCGGTGCTGTTGGCGCAACATTGCTTGATAACGCCATCGAGCTTGGTATAGGGCTTTCCGCCAATATTTCGCTAGGCAATCAAGCTGATGTAAACGTTTGCGATTTGCTAGAAATTTTAGACAAAGATGAAAATACCGAGGTAATTGCAATGTATTTGGAAGCAATCCCCGAACCGGATCGCTTCTATGCAATAACATCTAAAATTAACAAACCTATTTTGCTACTTAAATCCGGTGCAACAGAAGCAGGTGCAACAGCTGCATCTTCCCATACCGGATCGTTGGCAGGAAACGATAAAATAGCCAATGCTTTAATTGAAAAATGCGGTATTAGGCGAATGGAAACAATGGAAGAGCTGTTTTTGTCGCTACCGGGCGTGTCTATGATGCCGGCAGTTAAAGGCAATCGCATTTGCGTTGTAACAAATGCAGGAGGACCCGGGATCTTAATCACAGATGCGTTAAGCAAAAGAGGTTTTGAAGTGCCGGAACTATCCGCAGAAAAACAAAAACAATTAGCCCCTTTGCTTATGGCGGAAGCCTCTACGCATAATCCTATAGATGTTGTGGCGCCGGCTCCTCCGCACCATTTTGCAGACGCAATCAAAACTGCCGCAAAAAGCGGGGAATATGATGCAATCGTTCTTTGTTGTGTTTCGCCTGCAACGTCAAACACAACAGCAACAGCGGAGGGAGTGCTAGAAGCCATTAAAAATGCTGATATTCCTGTTGTTAGCTGTTTTACAGGCAGAACTATCGGTAAAGATGCCAGAGATTTGTTAATCAAAAACGGTATTCCTGCCTATTCCTATCCGGAGCATGTTGCTTTTGTGCTTGATAACATGAGGGCAAAAGCTAAAGGAGATATTTCTGTTTACGAACGCACTGACCCAGCGGCGACAAATAAGGCGAGAAATATTTTAGACCAAACAGATATTGGCGTGTATATGCCAAATGCACAGGCGTATGAGCTGCTCGATTGTTATGGTATCAGCTATGCAAAAAACGTTGTAGTTAAATCTGTAGCAGAAGTTGACACAATCGCAATAGACTACCCCGTCGTGGCAAAAATTGAGCATCCCGAAATCGTTCACAAGTCTGATGTGGGCGGGGTTGTGCTTAATATAAAGAACAGTGTACAGCTTAAAAGTGTTGTGGAGCAGTTTATAAAAAAGTTTGCAGGAGCAGTTGGTGTATTGGTTCAAGAGATGATACCGCAAGGGTTTGAGTTAATAATAGGCTGTGCGCAAGACCCTGAACTCGGCAATGCCCTAATGGTTGGAATGGGTGGTACACTTGTGGAAATAATGCAAGACGTTGAGTTTTTGTATTTGCCGATCAATGCAAAAGAGGCTATGGCTGCACTAAAGAGATTGAAATGTTTTCCGCTATTGGAAGGCTACCGCGGCGAAGCAGGAGTGGATTTAGAAAAGCTAGTTGAGATTATGGCAAAAGCAAGCAATATGCTGGTTTCTCTTCCTGATATAACTGAGCTTGATCTGAACCCAATTATTTATCACGAAAAAAAAGGCGTGTTTATGGCGGCAGATGTCCGCATTAAACGAGGGTAAAATGGCAACTTATCGTATCAAAAAAAATCAGGTGTTCTTTGAAACAGACCGAGAGTACCTAACGGCAGACATATACATACCCAATGACAGTACAAACATACCGTCTATAATTTTAATTCATGGTGGTGCATGGATATACGGATCCGTCGAAGACTATACAGAATGGTGTATGGCTCTGGCGGAAAGGGGCATCTGTGCCATGAGCATAAACTACCGCTTATCCACCCCAACCTACCACTCCTACCCCGGGGTAATAGACGATGTAGAAGCTGCAATAAAATATCTGGTGAAAAAAGCGAGCAAATGGAATCTGGATCCATATAATATGGGGCTAATCGGCGATTCTGTTGGTGCTCAGTTAGCATTTATGACACTTTTTAGACATGCATACGCATCGTCAAAAATAAAGCTGATTGTGTGTGCATATGGTGTTTATGATCTGCCAAAATGGCTAGCTTATGCAGATGAAAAATGGCCGGACGAAAAATGGCCAAATCAACCTAGCTTTGTTAAAAACCTGATAGGGAAAGATCCTCAAAAAGAAAGAGGCATTTATGAAGCTGCTTCCCCTTACCACGAGATCGAGCGTGCTATGAGCGGAAATCCACTCATAGATGTGGATATATTTTTAACATGGGGTGAGGATGATGGTTTTGTTCCGCAAGAGCAGTCGATAGCTTTTGCGGAAAAACTGAAAAATTATGAGGGAAGAATAAGGTTAAAAACAATGAGTCTTAAAGGCGTTGGTCACCTTTGGTTTCCTAGAGATACCATGTGCAAACTTATCAACCCTCTCGACAAATACCCTTTGTCGGAAGTGGCGCCAAGCATACTGGAATTTATTTCGGATAGCTTTAAAAAACCGAGATTTGTACCGTCCAATTATATAGGTAAAGAAGATTATTTGCAATCAAAAACCTTTAGGGCTTCGTATATACGAGGAGATAAATAAAATGGAAAAGATGGAAAAATATCGGGTATTAAAAAACAAGGTGTTTACAATAACTGATAGGGAACATTTGACAGCTGATATTTATTTACCTACAAAACAAACCGCAAAAACAGACATCCCCTGCATGATTTTAATTCATGGGGGTGGTTGGAAATTTGGAACTGCCCAAGCATACGCCGAATGGTGCATAGCTTTCGCAGAAAGGGGCATTTGTGCCATGAGCATAAACTACAGAATGTCTACTCCCACATATCACGGCTACCCAGGGGTGGTAGACGATGTGGAGGCGGCTATAAACTTTTTGGTAGACAACGCTCATGAATGGAATTTAGACCCGTATAACATGGGGTTGCTGGGCGATTCTTCCGGTGCACACTTGGCTTTTATGACGATTTTTCGCCATGAGTATACATCTGCCAAGATTAAGTTAATAGTTGGGGCGTATGGTGTGTACGACCTGCCAAAATGGCTGGAATATGCAGACAAAAAATGGCCCAACCAGCCTAATGTGGTTCGTAATTTGATAGGGAAAGACGACAAAACGGAGCTTGAGTATTATGAACAGGCTTCACCACAATATATAATAGACAAGGCAATGCACGACAACCCACTTATCCAAACAGAAGTTTTTTTGACATGGGGCGAAGACGATGGTTTTGTCCCTGCGGAGCAGTCAATAGCTTTTGTTGAAAAACTAAAGCAATACGAAGGAAGGATTAATTTACAAGCGGTAGGGCTAGAGGGCGTAGCACACCTTTGGTTTCCAAGAGATATTACTTGCGGGTATACCAACCCTTTGGATAAGTACCCGCTTTCCATAGTAGCGCCTAAAATACTTGACTTTGTTACAAGCGTTTTTGAAAAACCGGCTTTTGTTTCTTCAGATTCTAATTACAAAGGCAAAGACGACTATCTAAAGTCAAAAACTTACCGTGTTTCAAGAAAAAAGTAGGGGAGGGGAACAAGCATGATGAAGCAGATAATAATTTTTTTTGACAAATACCTGGAGGAAACGCTAATTGGTATTTGTATGGGGTATTTTGCAATAATAACGTTTGTTCAAGTAATTTTTCGGTTTGTTTTGGGGGCGCCGTTAGCATGGACAGACGAAACTGCCAGATATGCCTTTATATGGATGATGTTTTTGGGGGCGGCAGTGGCAGTGAAAAAGGGAAGCCACATAAAGGTAGACCTTTTTGAGCTAGTAATCAAAAACGAAAAAGCTAAAGCGATAATTAGGTTTATTAACCACTTGCTTTTCTTGGCTTTTTCAATAATTGCAATGGTAATAGGCATAAATGTGTGTATGGGGCTTTTGCGTTTTCCTTTTGGCAGCCCTGCATTAGAAATCCCCATGTTTTGGGTGTTTTTATCTTTGCCTGTAGGGATGGCGTTTACATCTCTTAGGATTATCCAGTTAATGTATCGGTTGTATATAAAAAAGGACAACACTAAAACAACCGACAAGCAGGAGGTGGTGGCATAATGGCAGTTCTGTTTCTTATTTTCTTTGGCTTGATACTACTTGGCACAGTGTTTCCGGCTGCCCTTGGTTTGGCTCTTTTCCAAAACTCTGTTTTTGCAGGAGATGCTTCTTTAGGCTTTATTGCACGAACAATGGTTGCCTCTATGGATAACTTTACTATTTTGGCTGTACCAATATTTATGCTGGCAGGAGAGATTATGGGAAGAGCCGGTATTTCTCAAAGGCTTTTTGATGTTTCAAACTCTTTGGTGGGGCGTTTTAGGGGCGGTTTGCCAATGGCCTCTATTGTTACGATGCTACTGTTTGGTACGGTGTCGGGTTCAGGCCCTGCAACACTTGCCGCTGTTGGCTCTATAATGATCCCACTTTTGGTTAAACAAGGATATGACATGAAGTTTGTGGCAGGTATTATGGCTACTTCTGCCGGGGTTGGAATTATTCTTCCGCCCTCTATTCCTCTTGTTATGTTTGCTGTTTCTGCCAATTTATCTATTGGTGATGTGTTTATGGCGGGGATTATACCGGGTATTTTAACAGGTGTAGCAGTTATGATATATGCTTATATTTACTGTCGCCGT
>WRKF01000145.1 GCA_009778165.1 Defluviitaleaceae bacterium | reverse complement strand
AACGTTCAGGGTAGTTGCCGGGGTTCTCCACCTGAATCTCCAAATTTACCCTTTTACCATCCACTATCATGTGAATATCTAGTCTGCAAAACTTTTTCCCTATCTCCTCCGGCGGCATTTCTGTATTAGTGATCTGAAAATGCTCTATGCTCCCAATAGGGATATTAAGCAATACGGCAACTAGCCTTTTAAGCAGATCCGGATATTTCACAAACAGCATTTTAAACAACACATCCGATTTAAATGTGTATGTAAGTTTTTCCCCTGTGGGTTTCCTTTTTGCTATTTTAATTTTTTGCAAATTTTAAAAACTCCTTTGATGTTATAACAAACGTCTTTCAACCTATGGATGCTATCGATCATAACACCTTTACGCCCTTCCGGCAATAGGGTTACCTCTATCTCCACGGCTTCCAAGTACGTTTGCTACATTATAACCTAAAAAATGCTATTGCTCAACTTTTTTTCAAAACAATATATTTTGCCCTAATCTCCCAAATCATCAGAGCAGAAAAAATCGAAGGTAGAAATTGGTGGGTCGGATGTGGTATAATTATTTTGCTTGATACTATGTTCTTATGGCGGTGGCGAGTTAATTTATATTTTGCGGAGGGATAAAATGAAAAAATTTGTTGCTATGCTGTTTGTTACCGTTTTTATGCCAATAATAATTTCGGGCTGTAGTTTTGAAATGAATAGCGAAATAGGGCCTGCCCATCTAACAACAGACCAACAAGATATAATCAATTTGTTTACAACAGACAACCAGCAATTTTTGATTTTTAATTATCAAACTGAAAACGCATTTGAATCTATGGACTTTTGGGTAGAGGTATATTCATATGGTGAATTGATAGAAAATTTAGGTGGTTTAAGTTTTATTTCGGATAGTTCGGGGCTTCCACTAACAGGTGATAATCATGCAAATAACCAGACTATTTGAAATAATCTATATCCTGCTAAACAAAGAAACAACAACCGCAAAGGAACTGGCAGAGCGGTTCGGGGTATCGACTCGCACGATTTATCGTGATGTAGATACTCTTAGTCTTGCAGGGATTCCTGTTTATAGCGAAAGGGGCAAAGGCGGCGGCATTAGCCTTTTGCCTGACTTTGTGTTAAACAAGTCTATCTTGAGCGAGCAGGAGCAAAATGAGATTTTGTCTGCTCTGCTTGGCTTGTCTGCTGTAAAGACTGTCGATACAGACCGTGTACTGGATAAGCTGTCCACCGTGTTTAATAAAACCGCTACCCCGTGGCTGGATGTGGATTTTACTGAATGGAGCTTTACCCAAGAGAGCATATTCCATGACTTAAAATGTGCCATAACCGAAAGCCGTATCACCACATTTGATTACTACAGCACCTATGGGAATAAAACAAGCAGACGGGTAGAGCCTGTGCAGTTGTGGTTTAAGTCCAAGGCATGGTATATAAAGGCATTTTGTTTAGAAAAGCAAGATGTTAGGTTGTTCAAGCTGACACGGATACGGGATCTATCAGTAACAGATGAGCATTTTATCAAGCGTGATTTGGTGGAAGATACCGGGGACACACACCCAAACGACCACAGGGCAGACGTTACATTAAAGCTAAAAATTGCACCGGAAATGACATATCGTGCATTTGATGATTTTGAAGATGCAAAGCCGCAGCCCGACGGTAGCCATATCGTATCGGTGACATGGCCGGAAGATGAGTGGCTCTATGGGTTTATCCTGTCTTTTGGTGAACATGTTGAGGTTTTAGAACCTGCCCATATTAAGGACATTATCAAAGCTAAAGCAAAAAATATTTTGAGCAAGTATTTGTAATATGACGTGCTGTTGTCATATTAACCGTGATATACTAATCAGAGAGTACCCGGAAGAGTACCCGGAAAATAAGGAGGAATTTTACCATGAAAAACGAGCAATTCTGCCAAAGATGTGCAATGCCAATGACTAAGCCCGAAGAATTTGGGACAAACGCCGACGGTAGCAAGAACGAGGATTATTGCTGCTATTGCTATAAAAACGGTGCTTTTTTTCATCCCGATGCCACAATGGAAGAGGTAATTGAGGGTTGCATCCCCCATGTGGTGCCTGATGTGTTTGCCGATGAAACCACAGCAAGAGCCGCTATGAACCAACATTTCCCCACGCTGAAATGTTGGAAAAAAACAGGCATGTTTATCTCCTGCAAACTAAAAGACGGCGTATCTACAGAGGATTTCTTAGCCGCATCTGACAAAATCCAAGAAGAGTATCTGTCGAAATGCAAGGGCTTTGTAAGCCGCCAGCTAATGAATATCGACGGTGTGTGGACAGATTGGGTAGTTTGGGCGACATTTCCTGATGCCGATAATTCCATGAAAAAGGCCGAGGAAAACGAAGCGGCTATGAAGTTTACATCAATGGTAGGTGAGATTATAGAATATAAAACCTACCCTCTCGAAAGAAGCTATTAGCCCCATGTGTGACATCAAAAGATGCTCATGGTGCGGCGATAGCCAAATATATATCGACTATCACGACAAAGAATGGGGTCGCCCTGTCCATGACGACCGCAAGCTGTTTGAGATGCTAATTTTAGAGGGCGCACAAGCAGGGCTGTCTTGGATTACCGTGCTTAAAAAGCGCGAGAATTATCGCCAAGCCTTTGACGGCTTTGACCCTCATAAAATGGTGCGTTATGATGAAGCAAAGATACAGCAGCTACTGGAAAACAAGGGCATCATCAGAAACCGTTTGAAGATTGCAGGAGCTATAACAAATGCCAAGCTGTTTTTAGAAACCGTTGAAAAATACGGCAGTTTCGATAGCTTCATTTGGCGTTATGTGGACTATACCCCCATAATCAACCGCTTTGAGAAAATAAAGGATATACCGGCCACAACGCCATTATCTGATAAGATAAGCAAGGATTTGAAAAAGATAGGCTTTAAGTTTATAGGCTCCACCATCATATACGCCTATATGCAGGCTACAGGGATGGTAAACGACCACTTCACGGATTGCTTTGTTTATCGGGAGTTGGTGGGTTAAAGTGCTAAATCGCAAACAAAACCCATGTCGCTGTATGGCAACATGGGTTTGTTTTTCATGCAGTTCATGGTATCTATATTACAATCTGCTGTATAGCACCCCTAATGTTACATCGTCGCCGGAGCCATTCGCTGTTATTTTCGTAAGCATATCTTGCAAATCCGCCGTTATTTCCAACCCTTGATCCAAAGCCTCTTTTATTGCTCTTGGTATTTTATAAAACTGCTCTATCTCCTGGGGTACAGTGTCGTTATATGAGTTTTTTATACCGTCGGTGGAAAGGGTTATAAGGCTCGGGATTTCTTTTTTTGTTAGAACTTTATGCCCGATTTCGCCTGCATCGGTAAGAGAACCGAGAGATAGGGTATTACCTGCAAAATTTCTAATATCTTCATCCATTAGGTCTATTGCTTGATCTTCGTAGAGACCTATTATATCCCCATCTCCGTGCTGTAACAGCAATATTAAATCATCGTAGGCAACGGCACACAGAAAGGTGGTGCCAAAGGCTTGGCGCAGGTTTTCTGTTTGTTTAAATACTTCTTGCTCTTCTTGTGAAAGGGGTCGCTCCGACAAGTTTTCATCTACACTATTTTGCCAGTGCAACAAAAAACGGCTTTTTATATGACGAATATTTGTATCTATATCTTTCATTTGGCTATGCAAAGGCAGGCATTGAGCCAGTGTATTGCTTATAGCAGTTACTGCCAGCCTGGAGCCAATATGGGAACGCACATATTTTTTGCCCCCATGCCCATCTGCTACAGCAACAAAAACCGGCGGCCCGCCAAAATATATACTGTCTTGGTTTTCCATACCTCGCTTAACATGAGAAGCACCTATAACACTACAGCCCAAAGTGGCCCAATTTGTTTGTGCCATTTCTGCCTCCTAAAAAATATCGTCCTCATCGTCGTCAGAGCCTATCATTACCTGTGCTTCCGGCAGAGGAGGCAGTTGTACATTGGATCCGGTATCTGTGCCAATAACAGAATTGCTAACACTCTTGCTTACCTCTACACTTGCCCATTTTATATAAGCAACAAGTTCAGATGCACGATCCGCAACAAGCGGCGGCGCTTCTTGGGGATTGGAGCAAAATTTTGTTAGCTCCGTAATATTGGCATCATTTCCAATAGCGATAGATATGCGGACAGCCTTTTGACTCCAGCGGTGTTTTAGAAGCTCCCTCAACCCACCTTCATAATCATCTGTGGCTTCTCCGTCGCTCATTAAAATAATAACAGGCGGCAAGGCACGGTTTCCCATTTTTTCCATAGAAAGCTCATCTGCCATCAGTTTAAGAGCTGCCCCGGTGTCTGTGTATCCACTAGTTTCCAAATCGTACCAAACAAAATCCTCTATCGGTGTTTCTCCGGTGTGCCACTGAGCCCCAACAGAAAACTTCATTGCTCTAACAAACATCTTTGCTTCCGGATTATCTTCTGCTGCATCTCGCAAAGGCTGTATACAGGCTTTTATTGCTCTGTTCACCGTTGCAATTTTTTCCCCACTCATAGAATAGGAAACGTCCACAAGCCAATATATTTTTAAATCTCTTTTACTAACTGCACTACCTATTTCATCAAAGCCCATAGTTATTCTCCTTTATATATAATATAGTTAATTTTGCAAAACAAGCCAAGGATTAAAGTGTTTCTGAACTCAAAGGATTTCGAGAACTCAGGGGATTTCGGGAACTCAAGGGGTTTTGAGAGCTCAAAGGATTACGGGAACTCAAGGGGTTTTGAGAACTCAAGGGATTTCGAGAGTTCAAAGGATTCTGAGAACTCGAAGAATTCTGAGAACTCAAAGGGTTTTGGGGACTCAAGGGGTCTTGAGAAGCCAAAGAACTTTGGGAACTCAAAAGGTTTTGGGTTGGCACCTTAACAATTTTTGCTCCCAAAGCTCTAATGAGTTTGTTGTGGGTATTTAGCTGTTCTTTACACACTCCCAAGGTTTCCTCTATTACCTTTATGCTTTCTGTTTCTATCGTGGCTATAACTATTTTTGTTTCTCCAAATTCTTCCTCTAGGGTTCTAATTTCTTTTTTTGTTATGTCAAACTGCGTTTCCATGCTATCAATACGCGGTCGTTGGCTGGCAAATTGGTCTTTTATACCGGTAATCTTACTGTCCAGCCCACTAAAAACATTTTCCGTGTCGGCAAAACGTTCTTCTATATTTTTCCTTATCGTATCTATTTCAGATTTTGTTTCTGCAAAGTCTGTTTCTATGGCTCTAACTTCCTTTTTTGTTATGCCTTGTTGTGTCTCTAAACTTTCCACCCTCGGCTTTTGGTTTGTAACCAAATCCTTGGCTACCGCAAACTCTGCTTCCAGTGTCCTTAACTCTTTTTTCATTATATCAAACTGGGTTTCTAAACTTTCCACCCTCGGTTTTTGGTTGGCGAATTGATCCTTTGCATTTGCAAACTGTGCTTCCAAATCATTAAACCACTTTTCCATATTTTCAAAACGGTCTTCTATACTGTCTAACCAAACTCCCACACTATCAAATCGGGTTTCCAAGCTGGTGAACTTGTTTCCTGATTCTTTAAACTTAGTGTTTACAGTGTCTAGGCTTTTATTTATTTGTTCAAAACTCTTATCACTCTTTTTATTTGTATCTGCCAAATTTTCTTCAAACTTGGCAGTTATATTTCCAAGGCTCGTTTCTATGTGGCTATCAGTAGTATCAAATTTGTCGTCTATTTGTTTAAACTTTGCTGTTGCAGTGTTTAAACTAGCCTCCAATGTTTCAAAACGGTTGGTTACGGTGCGTTGCCCCATCGTATACTGATTTTCAAACGTATCAATACGTTCATTTGTTTGGATATTTATTTCCTCCATTCGCTTGTTTACAGATCCTATATTGCTTTCAATCTTACCTATAAGTTTATTCTCCGTATCTTCAAGCAGGCTATTTACAGCATCCAAACTTCCGTCTACTTTCTCAAAACGGATGTGGGTTTGCTCATTTACATTTGCCATCTTTTCTTCAAACTTGACCGTTATATTATTAATACTCGTTTCTATGTGGTTATCTGTTGTATCAAGCCTATCATCTACCAGTTTAAATTTTGCCGTTGCGTTGTCTAAACTAACTTCAACCGTTTCAAAATGGTTAGCTATGGTACGTTGCTCTGTTGCGTACTGACTCTCAAATATATCTATCCGCTGATTCGTTTGAACATTTACCTCTTCCAGGCGTTTGTTAATAACTTCCAAATTGCTTTCGAGCTTGGTGCTTATGCTATTTAAGCCAACGCCCAAGCGAGCATCTATATTTGCTATATTTGTCTGTAGGCTGTTATCTACGGTATCAAGCCTTGCTTCAAAGTTAGTATCCAACGTATCAAACCTATCATCCACCAAACCGAATTTTACAGATACATTGTCTAAATTGGCATAGAACGTTTCAAAATGGTTAGATGTTGCACGCTGCTCTATTGCGTTTTGGTTTTCAAACTCATCCATACGGTTGTTTGTTTGAGCGTTTGCGTCTTCCAGCCGAGATATTGTTTCAGACAATTGCTCTACCGTTTCCCTCAAGTTGTTATCCACAGATTCAAACTTTTCATCTATTATCTTAAAACGAACCTTGCCGCTCTCCAAATTGTTTTCTTGTTGGGTAATTGTAGCGTTCAGACTAGTTTCCAACCCTTTAAAGCTAGATTTTATACCGCTTATTTGCTCATTGGTTACTTTAAAACGAGCAGAAAACCCCTCTAACTGTGCCTTTATTTCTTCAAAGCGGGCGTTGTCAGATTTAAGGTGAGAGTTTGCTGTTGTCAGCTTAGATTCAACATCGCCAAGTTGGTTTCTAAAACCCAAAATATCTTGCTCTGCCTTTTCTTGACCTTTTTCCACTTCAGCCAGCTTTGTAACAAGCCTTTCCAGCATTACACTATGCTTCTCAAGAAGAGACAAAATTTTTCCTTCACTGGTCATGTCAGTATTCCTTTCGTCATTCAAGATAGTCTTTTAATTTTTTGCTGCGGGTTGGGTGACGTAACTTTCGCAATGCTTTCGCCTCTATTTGCCGTATACGTTCCCTTGTTACACTAAACTCTTTGCCTACCTCTTCCAGAGTGCGAGCCCTTCCGTCGTCCAATCCAAAGCGCAGCTTCAACACTTTCTTTTCCCTGTCGGTTAAAGTATCCAATACATCCAGCAACTGTTCCCTTAGAAGGGTAAAAGCAGCGGCTTCTGCCGGTGCGGGTATGTCGTCGTCCGGAATAAAATCACCCAACTGACTGTCTTCCTCTTCACCGATGGGAGTTTCCAAAGAAACCGGCTCTTGAGCAATTTTTATAATCTCGCGTACCTTATCTACAGGCATCTGCATTTCTTCGGCAATTTCTTCTACCGTAGGGTCACGTCCCAACTCTTGTAACAGGCTACGACTTACCCTAACCAGTTTGTTTATGGTTTCTACCATATGAACAGGTATGCGAATGGTGCGAGCCTGATCAGCTATTGCACGGGTTATTGCCTGACGTATCCACCATGTGGCATATGTGGAGAATTTAAACCCCTTGCGGTAATCAAATTTTTCCACTGCTTTAATAAGCCCAAGGTTGCCTTCTTGTATTAAATCCAAAAACAGCATCCCCCTGCCCACGTACCGTTTTGCAATGCTTACAACTAAACGTAAATTTGCCTCGCTAAGGCGATGTTTGGCTTCTTCATCACCGTCTGCCATACGCTGTGCCAATACCACCTCCTCTTCAGCAGACAAAAGAGGAACCCTGCCAATTTCTTTCAAATACATCCGTACATGGTCGTCTATATTTATTGCAGCCTCTGCAGCGGGCAATTCCAGGTTTTTAACAGAATCTTCTTCTATCTCTATAACGCCCATGACATCTATACCCTGTACCTCCAAAAACTCGTAGACTTTGTCTATTTGTTCGGGGGTAAGGTCTATGTCTGCCATAAAATCCATTATTTCTTTGTATTCTAAAATACCTCTTTTGCTTTTGCCTAATGTAACAAGCTCCTTCAATCTTAATACAACTATTTCATCATTTATGGAGTTCATACACTCTTCCTTTCTCGTCGGTTATTTTTTCTTGATTTCACAATTGGTGGCAAGAAACAAGGGTAACGATCACAGTGCTATATTTAAATTTTCTACACTATTTCTACTATTTACTAATTGTTGTATAGACACCAAGCTGTCCGATGATTCCAGTTGGTTTTCTATATAAGCCTTTTTTATCAACTTTGCCTGGTCATTTATAGCTTTCGACAAATATTTTTTGTCTAAATTGGGTTCAATGGATAAAATGCCTGCCACAATGCTTTGATCTTTTGTATCCGCAAAATGATTTAGCAAGCGAGCAGGGTTAACAGTTTCATCTTTTTCATAAAAATCATATAAAATTTGCAACATTTTTGTATAAATTTCATCGTCCATTTCTTGCGGTTGCAAATGTGGAAGCAGTGCTGTGTAAACTGCATAGCTGTTTGCTAAGGCACTTATTAAATTTGCCTTTGCCTCTTTTAATGCCTGCTGCCCCTGTTTAACAAATATCGGTTTTTTTACCGGGGTTTGCACTACTATTGTGTCCAGTTGGGTTTTTATAGATGCAGAATCTATGCCGGTAATTTCTGAAATGTGGTTTGTGTATGCATCTTTTTCTACCGGATCTTTTATATGAGCTATTATGGCTGTGGCTTGTTTTGTGAAATCTATCTTGCTTTGAGTGTCTTCTACGCTATGGTCTTGCAATAAATTTTCTATTTGAAAGTCTATATAGTTTTTCGCCTTCTTTATTTCTTGTAAAAAATCCTCTTTTGGGAATTTTTTCAAATATTCGTCCGGATCTTTTGCGTTTTTTAGAGATAATATTTTTATAGAGATGCCACTTGTTTTTAGATCATTTATTGTACGCATTGCTGCCGCAAGTCCTGCGGTATCGCTGTCAAAAACTAAAATAACGCCACGACCATACCGTGATATTAGCCGACCGTGAGCCGACGTAAAGGCAGTTCCCAAAGAGGCCACCACCCCATAAAAACCGGCTTGATACAAAGCAATGGCATCCATGTAGCCTTCCACCACTATAATATCTTTGTCGGTACCCTTTTTCACAAAGTTTAGTGCATATAAACTGTTGCTTTTGTTATATATTATTGTTTCGGGGCTGTTTATATACTTAGGCATTTCATCGCCAAGGCTACGACCGCCAAAACCGATAACTTTGCCTCTTGGTTCAAATATCGGGAACATGAGCCGCCCTCTAAATCTATCGTAATACTTTTTGCCATTTTTGCTAAGAGCAACAAGCCCTGCCTTTTCGATAAAATTTTGGGGATAACCGCTGTTTTGTAAGTAGTTATAGAGTTTGTCCCACTCCGGAAGGGAGTAGCCTAACTTAAATTTTTTGGCTATTTGTGGAGTAATCCCTCTTTCTTTTAGATAATCGATTGTTATTGTGCTATTTTTCAAATTTTCGTAAAAAAAGTCTGCCGCAACAGCATTTATTTTGTACAAAATATCCTTTTCGCTAGATGCATGAGAATCTTGTTGCATACCTTTTTGCGGCAATACATAGTTTATGCGGTGAGCTAAATGTTCAATGGATTCGGTAAAACCCAACCCCTCTATTGCCATAACAAAGCTGTAGGCATTACCACCAACACCGCAACCAAAACAATGGTACAATTGCTTGCCAGGATTGACAGTAAAAGAAGGAGTGCTTTCGTTATGAAAAGGACAAAGCCCAACATAAGAATTACCCCTGGCCTTCAAATTTGTATAGGCAGAAATAAGTTCCACAATATCGTTTTGTTCTCGTATATCTTCTACTATGTGTTCAGGATAAAACATATGCACACTCCACAAATATATTGCGTTTCACAAAAAGGCAGGGGAATGCTGCAAAACATCCCCCTTCTCCTTAATACACACCGACCGGCGTAATGCCAAAAATCTAGCTGATATAATACACCAACTTTTCATTATCTCTTTATTTAAACCAAAAAATCAAGTTAGCATTGCTGCTTTCCAATTGGCCAATTTAAACCCTACCAAAACCATATCTTCTCCTACCAAAAGAGGCCTCTTTACCAACATACCATCAGTGGAAAGCAATCTTAAACTCTCCTCTTCGGTCATGTGGGGTACCTTGTCTTTAAGATCCATAGATCTGTATACAAGACCGCTTGTATTAAAAAATTTCTTTAATGGCAGATTGCTCCTAACGTGCCACTCTTTTAACTCTTCATACGTTGGGTTTTCTTCTTTAATATTGCGGGCTGTGTACAAGAAGCCGTTATCATCCAACCATTTCTGTGCATTTTGGCATGTCCCGCATTTGGGATAGTATAATAATAACATTTTGACACCTCTATGGCTATAAAAAGCTCATGACGGGACTCGAACCCTCGACCTCTTCCTTACCAAGGAAGTGCTCTACCTGCTGAGCTACATGAGCATATTTATTTTGGGAAAACTTGTGTGACGATTTAAGTTAAAAAATATCAAACATATTTTTTGTCTAAGCCATTCAAACAGCTTTCCCAAAATTTTTTATTTGTTTCTTGCTTCTATTTCGTAACTTCTATTTCGTAACTTCTATAACATTACCTGCACCAACGGTACGGCCACCCTCTCTTATAGAGAATGTAACACCTTGCTCCATGGCGATGGGAGAAATTAGTTCTATTGCCATTTCTACGTTGTCGCCGGGCATGCACATTTCTGTTCCTTCCGGTAGGCTAATAACTCCTGTAACGTCTGTGGTACGGAAATAAAATTGTGGGCGGTAGTTGTTGAAGAAAGGCTTGTGTCTGCCTCCTTCTTCTTGTGTAAGTACATACACTTGAGCCTTGAAGTTAGTATGAGACTTTATTGCAGCGGGCTTAGAAAGAACTTGACCACGCTCAATCTCTGTACGCTTCACACCCCTAAGCAAAGCACCAATGTTGTCTCCTGCTTCTGCTGTGTCTAATAGTTTGTGAAACATTTCTATACCGGTAACTACCACTTTGCGGCTTTCGTCTGTTAAGCCAACTATTTCCACTTCGTCTTGAATTTTTATAACGCCACGCTCTACTCTGCCGGTGGCAACGGTTCCACGACCTTCTATAGAGAAAACGTCCTCTACAGGCATAAGGAAAGGTTTTTCTGTGTCACGAGCAGGAGTTGGAATATATTCGTCAACTGCATCCATTAGCTCTACAAGTTTGTCTCCCCATTTGCCGTTAGGGTCGTTAAGTGCGTTTGTGGCAGAAACTTGAATAACGGGAATATCATCTCCGGGAAAACCGTATTCGCTAAGGAGTTCTCTGATTTCCAACTCTACCAATTCCAGTAGTTCTTCGTCGTCTACTACGTCGCACTTGTTCATAGCAACAACCATTCTCGGCACACCAACCTGGCGACTAAGAAGGATATGCTCCCTGGTTTGAGCCATGGGACCATCAGTTGCAGCAACAACAAGAATAGCACCGTCCATTTGAGCTGCACCCGTTATCATGTTTTTAACATAGTCAGCGTGACCGGGGCAGTCAACGTGGGCATAGTGGCGACTTTGCGTTTCATACTCTACGTGAGTGGTAGAGATTGTAATGCCTCTTTCCTTTTCTTCCGGAGCTTTGTCAATTTTGTCAAAGTCAACGGACTCACCCAACCCAAACCTTGTGTTAAGAGTTTTGGTGATAGCGGCAGTTAATGTGGTTTTACCATGGTCAACATGACCAATTGTGCCAATATTTACATGCGGTTTATTTCTTTCAAATTTTGCCTTACCCATTTTTTTTCCTCCTTAAAAATAGGTGATTACTGAGAATTCTATTTTTACTTTTTTCTGTTTTTTATATTTTTTCTACTTCTTAATATTATACAAAGTTTTTATAAAATTTGCAAGGTTAATTTCTGTTAGCAACAACTTTTTCTTGTATTGTTTTAGGAACGGCTTCGTAGTGGTGTACTTCCATGGCGAACACTCCACGACCCTGGGTTTTGCTTCGGAGATCCGTTGCGTATCCGAACATTTCAGCGAGGGGTACATAACCGTGAACTATTTTGGCGTTCCCTATGTCTTCCATGCCTTCTATTTTGCCACGGCGACTGTTAAGATCTCCTATTACGTCACCCATATAGTTTTCAGGAACAGTAACGTCTACTTTCATTATAGGTTCCAACAATACGGGATTGCCTTTACGCATGGCCTCTTTAAAAGCCATAGATCCGGCTATTTTAAACGCCATTTCGCTAGAGTCAACGTCGTGGTAACTGCCATCATATAAAATAGCACGAACACCAAGCACCGGATACCCACCGAGTATGCCGCTTTGCATAGCGTCTTTTATGCCGTTGTCTATTGCCGGTATATATTCTTTTGGAATAACACCACCAACAATATTGTTAACAAACTCGTAAGTAGTTTCGCTGTCGTTAGGATCCAGTGGCTCAAACTTTATACGGCAATGACCGTACTGTCCTCTACCGCCGGATTGGCGTACATATCTTCCTTCGACATCGGCTCCTTGCTTAAATGTTTCACGGTAAGAAACCTGCGGAGCACCAACATTTGCTTCAACCTTAAACTCCCTCTTTAGCCTGTCTACGATGATTTCTAAATGGAGCTCTCCCATGCCGGAGATTATTGTTTGACCCGTTTCCTCGTCAGTAAAGGTTTTAAAGGTTGGGTCTTCCTCTGCCAGTTTAGAAAGGGCCATTCCCATTTTGTCTCGATCAGCCTTTGTTTTTGGTTCAATGGCAACAGATATAACTGGTTCAGGAAAATCCATACTTTCCAGTATAACTTCGTCTTTTCCTTCCAAGCACAATGTGTCCCCGGTTGTTGTGCCTCTCAGACCAACAGCCGCAGCAATATCGCCGGCATACACCTTGTTTATATCTTCTCTGTGATTGGCATGCATTTGCAAAATGCGTCCAACCCGTTCTTTTTTGCCTTTTGTAGAGTTGTAAACATAACTTCCGCTTTCCAGTGTGCCGCTATAAACCCTAAAAAAAGCCAACTTACCAACAAACGGGTCGTTCATTATTTTAAAGGCAAGAGCCGCAAAGGGTTCTTCGTCACTAGAGTGGCGTTCTATTGGGGTTTCACCATCCGGTAATGTGCCTTGTATGGCGGTGATGTCCGTTGGAGCCGGCATGTAGTCTACAATACCGTCCAATAATTTTTGCACACCTTTGTTTTTGTAGGCCGAACCACAAAAAACGGGTATAATTGTCGTTTCTAAACAACATTTGCGAAGTGCCGCTTTTAGCGACTCTATCGGTATTTCCTCTCCACCCAAATAGAGTTCCATAAGTTCCTCGTCTGTTTCGGCAATAGACTCTATAAGGTTAGTTCGGTATTCTTCGACTTTTTCCTCTAGCTCTTTTGGAATATCTCCTATCGTTACATCATCGCCTTTGTCGTCATTGTAAACATGGGCTTTTTTCCCCATCAGGTCTATTATGCCAACAAAGTTGCCCTCGGCTCCGATAGGGATTTGAACGGGAACGGCATTAGAGCCTAGCCTATCTTTTATCATGTCCACAACATGATAAAAATCTGCCCCTTCTTTGTCCATTTTGTTTACAAAAGCCATGCGCGGCACCTTGTATTTATCTGCTTGTCGCCAAACTGTTTCCGATTGTGGCTCTACGCCACTGCGTCCACAGAATACACCAATAGCCCCATCCAACACACGAAGGGAACGCTCCACCTCTACGGTAAAGTCCACATGCCCCGGAGTATCTATTATATTGATACGATTTTCTAACCATTGGGTAGTGGTGGCAGCGGATGTGATCGTTATTCCGCGTTCCTGTTCTTGCTCCATCCAGTCCATTGTTGCCGTACCCTCGTGTGTGTCACCTATTTTATAATTGCGCCCTGTATAATATAGTATACGCTCGGTAAGAGTGGTTTTCCCTGCATCTATGTGAGCCATAATGCCTATATTGCGTGTTTTTTCCAAAGGGAAAGCTCTCACAGTATTTATACCTCCTAAGTTATTAAATTTTCATTATTAATGAAATATGGAACTGCCATATTATTTCTTAAAATCTGTAGTGGGAGAAGGCTTTATTTGCTTCTGCCATTTTGTGTGTATCTTCCCGCTTTTTAACTGCACCCCCGGTTTGGTTAATCGCATCTAATATTTCCCCTGCCAAACGGTCTTCCATACGCTTTTCGTTGCGGCGGCGTGCATATAGCACAAGCCATCTCAAACCGAGTGCCATGCGCCGCTCCGGTCTTATCTCTATTGGCACTTGATAAGTAGCACCACCAACCCTTCGGGCTTTTACTTCCAACTGTGGTGTTATGTTTGCCAAAGCCTCTTCAAAAGATTCCATTGGGGTGTTGCTTTGCCTTTTTTCCTCAACCTGCTTAAAAGCACCATACACTATTTTTTGAGCCGTACCCTTTTTGCCATCAAGCATTATTGCATTAATGAGCTTTGTTACGATTTTGGAACCGTATAAGGGGTCCGGCAAAACTTCCCTTTTGGAAATATGACCTCTACGTGGCATTCTTCCCTCCTTAATTACGGGGGCTTGTCCCCCATTATGTCTTAGGTACTCGTGTGAAGTGATATTATTTACTTATATTACTATATCCCTACACAGCGTTGCCCTTTGCTGTAAGCTACAAATTAGATTTTTTGTTTGTTTTTATTGAGTTTTATTGAGTTTTCGCAAAAAAAGTTTTTGTTCATTATTTTTTGGCACGTTTTGCACCATATTTGCTGCGCGCTTGTTGCCTGTTAGCAACACCGGAAGTATCCAGTGTGCCGCGAACAACGTGATAACGCACGCCGGGAACGTCTTTAACACGGCCACCGCGAACGAGTACAACGCTGTGTTCTTGTAGGTTGTGTCCTTCTCCGGGGATATAGGCTGTTACCTCTATCCCGTTGGAAAGGCGTACACGAGCAATCTTGCGAAGAGCAGAATTTGGCTTTTTTGGTGTGGCTGTTTTGACAGAAACACAAACACCGCGTTTTTGCGGGGCGGCTTGGTCTGTGATAACTTTACGCAACAAATTTTGGCGCTTGCCCAAAGCCGGCGAGCTAGACTTATGCTCTTTTGTTTCTCTGCCTTTTCTTACTAGTTGGTTAAATGTCGGCATTTTTTACCTCCTTTCTTGAAAAATTTTTAAAAAATTTTCAAAAATCAATAATTTGTAAGCTACCAAAGCATAGGCATAATTGTAGCATTGGTGTTGTAGTTTGTCAAGAGGTGTAAACAACTTTTTTCACTCAATCTTTAAAAAAATCATGCACTTTTTTTGCGGACGTTTTGTTAAGCCCTTGAGTGCTTTCCAAATCTTCCAGAGAGGCCTTTCGTATCCCTTCCATTGAGCCGAATTTTTTAAATAGTGCTGCTCTTCTTACAGGGCCTATACCATCTATTTCATCTAATCTTGAATGTAGTGCCGTTTGTTTGCGCAACTTTCTGTGATACTCTATCGCAAAACGGTGAACCTCGTCTTGTATTTTGCTAATTAAGCGAAACGCTTCGCCGGTTTTCGGAAAATTTATTTCTTCGTTATTATAAATAATCCCGCGGGTAAAATGCAGTTCATCTTTTACTATACCGGCAACGGGGACGCTGATGCCAAGGGTTTCAAGCACCTCTTTTGCTACGTTTACCTGCCCCTTACCACCATCCACAAAAATAATGTCCGGTAAACTAGAAAATGTTTCGTCTTTTTTCTCACCTTTTTCTCTTTTTTCTAAATATCTTTTGAACCTGCGTTCCAAAACCTCTTGTAAACTTTGATAATCGTTTGGCCCTGTTACAGTTTTTATTTTGAATTTACGATAATCGCTGTTTTTTGGGCGGCCATTTTCAAACACTACCATAGAGCCTACACTTTCGTAGCCTTGTGTGTTGGATATATCGTACGCCTCTAGCCTGTTTATGGATTGTAGGCCTAATGAATCTGCGATAGTTTGTGCCGCTCCGACAGTGCGTTCTTTTTGGCGCTTCAGTTCCTGACCAAATTGCTCCATCGTTAACCGGGCATTTTTTGCCGCAAGCTGTGCCAGTTTGTGCTTATCGCCCCGCTGCGGCACAACAATTTTGACCCCCTGCCCTTTTACAGACTTTAGCCATTGGCTTATTGTTTCTTCTTCCGCAATCTCTTCTTCCAAAATAATTTCTTTTGGCACAAAGCTAATTTCAGAATAAAATTGCTTAACAAAAGCTGTTAATATCTCCTTGGTTGTCAGATATTCTACCCCATCCAAAAATATACTTTCCCTGCCTGTCATTTTACCGCCCCGTATAAAAAATATTTGCACGAGGGCATCTGTTTCTTCTTTAGCTAATGCCATAACATCTTGGTCTTGGTAGCCCGGGGTGTCGAGAGTTTGCTTTTGGCTCAGGTTTTTTACCGCTTCCACTTGATCTCTAAGGCGAGCCGCCAGTTCAAAATTTAGGTCTGTGGCGGCTTCTTTCATTTTTAATGTAGATTTTTTTATCAGATCCTCATATTTTCCTTCCAAAAAGCCTACCACTTGGACAATTATGTCCTCATATTCCGGCTCGCTGACAAGACCCATACAGGGTGCTTGGCATTTACCAATATGATAGTTTAAGCAAGGCCTGCCTCGGTTAAGATCTCTGGGAAAAACTTTTTTGCTTGTACGCAAAGGCCAAATGCTGTGTATGATTGCCAAAGTTTCATTTGCAACAAAGTCGCTGTAAGGGCCAAAATACCTAGCTCCGTCTTTTCGCACCTGCCTAACTTTTACTATACGGGGGAACATCTCCTTTGTTATTTTTATATAGGGATATGTTTTATCGTCTTTTAATGCAACATTGTAGCGTGGACGATTAGATTTAATGAGGTTGTTTTCCAGTATTAGTGCCTCTACTTCATTGTTTGTTACTATGTACTCAAAACTTTTTATTTGTATTGCCATCATACGAGTTTTAAGGTTTTGTTGGGAGGATTCTTGAAAATACTGTCTTACCCTATTGCGTAAATTTATACTTTTCCCTACATAGATAATGTTGTCGTTTGTATCTTTCATTAGATACACCCCCGGTTTTTGGGGCAGTCTTTTTAGTTCTTCTTTTATATTAAACATTTTTTTAATTTAACCATACACATTACCTAAACTAAGTTGCATTAGTTTTTCATGTACTGAACGTGATGCTATTTCTGCTTTTTCTTGTGCTATCAGCACAGAAATTTTTATCTCTGATGTCGATATAACTTCTATATTTACTCCTACATCGTATAGAGCTTCAAACATAGCCGATGCAACGCCGGGATTGCTAACTATACCGGCACCCACAATAGACAGTTTTGCAAAGTCGTTTGTGTAAGATATATCTTCATATTCAAAAGCTCCGTTGTTTTGAGTAAGAGCTTCTATCGTTTCTTTTACATCTTTTTTTGATACCGTAAAAGAAATATCTTTCAGACCTTTTTTTCCGTCCCCCATTGCTTGTATTATCAAATCTACAACTATATTTTTTTTGGCAATGGAAGAAAAAAGTTTGAAAGCCGTACCCGGCACGTCTTTTACCCCAACAACTGTTATTTTGGAAATATCTTTGTCCATAGCCAAGCCAGATACCAACATTTTTTCCATTGTACTCTCCTTAACTAAAGTTCCTTCTTTTTTTGTTAAGCCGGATCCTACCCACAATTTTATGTTGTGTTTTTTTGCCAATTCTACGGAACGGCTGTGTAACACTTTTGCGCCAAGGGTTGCAAGTTCCAGCATTTCGTCGTAACTTATCTCTTTTAACTTTATGGCTTTTGGCACAATATTTGGATCCGCTGTATAAATGCCTTCTACATCTGTATAAATTTCGCAAGTTCCCACACCCAAAGCTGCCGCCACCGCCACCGCCGTTGTGTCTGAACCACCTCTGCCCAGGGTTGCTATTTCTCCATTTTTTGTTACTCCTTGAAAACCGGTTATTATAACAATATTTTTTTTCTCCAGCTCTTGTTTTATGCGGTCTGTATTAATAGTTTTTATGCGGGCATTTCCAAAGCTACCAGATGATATAATGCCGGCCTGAGCAGCGTTTAGGGATATGGCAGGGCAACCCAAGGAATGTATTGCCATTGCCATTAGGGCACAGGACTGCTGCTCTCCCGTTACAAGGAGCATGTCTAGCTCTCTTTTTGCACAGTTTGGGTTAATGTCTGCTGCTTGCTCTATAAGATTGTTTGTGGTTTTACCTCTGGCAGAAACCACAACAACGACCGAATGGCCGCTTTTGTAAGTGTCAACTATTTGTCTGGCAACATTTTTAATGCGTTCTTTCGTTGCCAAAGAACTGCCGCCAAATTTTTTTATTCGTGTCATGCTATCTCCTGTATGAAACAATTTTACATATTATAACACTTTTCCATAATGCTGTCTTGTTTTCACGAAAATTTAATTTATGCCATTATCACAATATTTCCGTGGCTTGTTTCAAAAAAGTTGAGCAATAACATTTTTTAGGTTATAATGTAGCAAACGTATTTGGAAACCGTGGAGGCAGGGGTAACCCTATCGCCGGAAGGGCGTAAAGGTGTTATTATCGACAGCATCCATAGGATTGAAAAGACGTTTGTTATAACATCAAAGGAGTTTTAAAAATTTGCAAAAAATTAAAATAGCAACAAAAAGGAAACCTACAGGG
>WRKF01000144.1 GCA_009778165.1 Defluviitaleaceae bacterium | reverse complement strand
TTGTTCGCAAGATTGCCCTCAATTGCATCAAGACTTACAAACAAGCATCAAACTCAAAACTCCCCTTATCCAAAATCATGTTTGGGTGCTTATTGAACTGTGATAAGTTGCTTGAGGTTTTGGGGGGTGGTGAAAATTGATTTCCGTGGTTATGAAGAGGTTTGTATTGACAAACAAAATATATACTGTAAAAGAAATAAAAAATATAGCAACTCCTGTTTTCAAAGAGCATGGCATTGAAAAAGTTATTATTTTTGATTCATATGCACAAGAAAGAGCTAGTAGAAATTCTACAATAGATTTTGCCTTTACTGAAGCCAATGGTATGAAAGTTGATAGTGGTAAAGTTGAAAGTGAGCTAATGATAAAATTTGGCAAGGTAATCCGCTTTGTGTGGCTAGATGATAAAGGCTTAATTGCAGATGTTGAATATGCTGAAGATGGTTCAGAAGATATTTTAAGAAACATAAAGGAAAATGGGATAATAATTTATGTGTAGATAGTATGTAACATAGCAATTTATTGTTTTTGTTTTCAGCACAGTAAAGTATTATATAGGCAAATATAAGCCTAGAAAGGGAAGGTTAAAATTATGATGCAACTTTCAGAAAACAACGGTAAAGTTTACACACTAAAAGAAATAGCAGAAATAGCGGTTCCTTTTTTTAAGGGGTACAAAGGGATAAACAAAGTGTACCTTTTTGGCGATTATGCCGAAGGTAGAGCAGACGAAACGTCTGAACTAACCTTTGTTATAGAAAAAGATGACGAGCAGACTGATATTTCTTTGGATGACTATCTTCTTTCCGATAAATTGTGTAAAAATTGTTGGTTTAATAGTTTCGATACCAAAAAGCAGTTTGCTAAGTGGGTTAGTAATACATGGTCCGGTAAAGAAAAGAAAGGAGTGGTGATTTATAAAGGATGAAAGAAAAGGATTTAGAACTATTATTTAAAATGAACCATTTGTGCAAAGAGTTAGTAGAAGATTTTAAGGGCGTTAACAAGCATGACTTCTTCGAAACTAAAAGCATGGTACGCAAGGCTTTTTCTTATGATTTGATACAAATCGGAGAGTTAGCAAACAAGAAAAATGTAACATTAACAAAGGAATCAAAAAAAGAAACCGCTGACTATTTATCCTCGGAATTTTTTAATAAAAATAAGGGGTTGAAGCATTTTAGTTGGAGGAGAGTATATGGGATACGCTGTAAACTTGCACATGGCGGTGTTATTAATTCGCAGGATTTATGGCACTTTTGCGAAAAGAAAATACCGTTGTTGCTTAAATATACAAACAAGATATTGGAAGAAGTGCGAGAACAGGAGCAACAGAAGCAACAGAAACAGACTGAAAATGAAAAACCAAAACCGATTCCAACAAAAAAAGCACAAGCCCCGCCGCAAAAACAGGTACAAGAACGTCAAAGAGAAAGCCCTGCGGAAAAAATAGCTAGAGCGAAGGAAAGGATGGCAGGACATGCAGAAGCAAAGGCAAGCAGTCCTGCGAAAAGTAAAAAGAAAAGTATGGAAATGTAGTTATTAGTAATAAAGTAAGGAGATAGGCGGCTTTGGATAACATAGATAAATTATACCATGAACTTTTAAATAGGGTTACAGAGCAGATAACGTCTAAAGAATACCAAGAATATCATAAATTTTATGGGAATGCAATTTTTCAGCACTCCGAAGATATTATGGAACAAGTGCGTAATACAAATTCCAAGTATAGATATGTAGCAAGCAGTGATAATTGGGAGAGAGAGTTCGGGAAATACCCGAAGAACTCAAAAGAAAAGCCCTTTAAAGTAAAGGCGACAAACAATCAAGTGCGTTGGTTGTATGATTCGAGTCAAATGAAGGGCGGCAAACCGTTTCCGGGAATTATATATAAAAATGTTAAAGGAAAAGTTGAAAATTATGATAAAGTTTTTAGTATTTTAGTAGAATGCTGTAAATCTGAATTTAAAGTTTTGAGCGAAGAAGGTAGCGGTTACTATACGGGTGTAGGAGAAGATTCATACGTAAAAGATAATGCCATAGTGCTAAGGGCGGGGTTGAGCGAAGCACAGACCATATTAGCGTTAGTGCGAGAGATTATTAGAAGTAAACAACAAGAGCCGATTGTGGTAGAAGCAAGTAGTTACATGGTCTGTAAGTTCATAAATTTAGACACATCCGCTTTCAGCATAGGTTATCTAGCGGAGCTTTTGGGGTTTTCTTCAGCCAAGTTAACCGAAGATAATATTAAACAATCAATAAAGGCCGAAACAAAGTTATTAATAGGTTATTTATCGCTTCTATACGAGAAGGAACAACAAGAAGAGCAGCAAACAGAAGAGATAGAAACATTATTAGAAAATAAAGAGAAATTTGATAAAGATACGGAAGAAAAAGAAAAAAAAGACGCACAAGAAGAAAGTAAAATTTCTACTCTTGCCGCTCCTATAGAAAAAGAAAGCGAAATTACACATGGGAAATCAGAAGGAAAAGAGATTTTAGGTGGCTATGTATTAGATATTGCAGACGATTTGAAGATAATGCAGGTACCCGATAACACAGTTGATGTCAAATATGTACATGATGTTTGGGGATATAATGACCCTAGAATGCTGATAATGGGTAGAAATGTTGCGATGGAGTATTTTGTAGAAGGTGCTGAAATATATGGGCTTAAACAGAGGAATGAAGAATTTTTGATTAATGAAGAGCAGGAAATGAAGCCATACAGCTATTTTGGTATAACCATTGCAGAGTGGGCAAAAATAAGGATAGAGAAGATACGCAAAATGATTGGTGATTTTTTAATGAAAATAAAAGAGGAGAAAAAAGAGTCAATGTTGCAAACTATGTTACAAGAAGAAACTAGCATGATATTTGAACCTGAATTTGACGAAATAGTACATACTGTCGAAAAAGGAATTGATTATAATGAAGAACTGAAAAAATCATTTAAAAGTTTCATCAACAACCAAGAAGAGGGTTATAAAAAAATACCACTGTTTAAAGATACTTCTACCCCATTTTTCTCGAAAAATAAGGAAATGTTAGGAGAAATAACTGGATGGGTATTAGAAAGTTGTATTTCAGCTATAAATAAAATTTTAGAAAGTAGCAAAAAGATAGTAAAACAAGCAAATTTTGATAAAAAAAGCGGCAAAAAAGTAACTACCCAAAAAACTACATATGACATTAAAAAGGTGGTAGAAACCCTATGTACACAGTACAGTTATGAACATATAGCCTATATATTAGAAAAAGAAGATGAAAGAAAAAAAATAAAAGCCTCACGAAAAATAATCATCGCTTTCCAAAATTACTTTGAGATACACAAAGAACGTGAAGCTAAAGCTATGAAAAATAAAAAAGAATCTCCGGAAGAGAGGATTAAGAGAGCTCAACTTAGAATGAAGGAACATGCAGAAGCTAAAAAGGAATCTCAAGAGGACAGTGAAAGTGATGATAGTGTATTTATTGCTGATATTATTGCTGAATACAAAAAAGAAATGAAAAAAGGCAAATCACGAAAATCAAATAAACAAACATAAGTAATGAGAGGGCATTTTTTATGAATAACGCATTTTTAACGGCAACAGAGATATATGAGTTAGACAATTTAACGGAAGAAGAACTAGAATATTATATAGACAAACTACCACTCGAAAAAGTAGGATTAGTGTTGCACGTCTATTCTAAAAATAGGGAGATAAAGGTGTGGAAAGGAATAGCAGACGAGAATAAGGCCAGTGTGTTAAGGCTTGCAGAGGTTTTAAAATCAAAAAGAAAGTAGTTTTAGTTAAGTCTACACTAATAAAAAGAGGTGCTTATGACAAAAAAGTACGATCAACATGTGGAAACTTTAAAAGCGGAAATAATGCGCTCTACACAATCTCATGAGAATTGGCTTAAATATTTAGATTGTGCAAGCCGAAACCCCAAATATTCTTTTGAGGAGCAATTGTTAATAGAAGAACAAAAGCCGAATGCAACAGCCGTTGCAGATTATGAGTTTTGGACAAAAAAAGCAAAAAGAATAGTTAGAAAAAGTAACGCACGTAATAATTACAAAACGTCTATACAAATTCCTGCTACTGATAGTAATGGGAGATTTTATATTAAAAACTATTTTGATATAGCAGACACTATAGAAACCCCGAATTCTATAGCTATCCCCCGGTGGCAGGTGACAGAAGATAAACACAGAGCAATATCAGAGAAGCTATTGGATGTATATGGTTTTGACGATAGTGTATCAGATGATTTTCATAGGGCTGTAGCGAGTGTAGTAACGACATTAACAGAAGAGCTTACAAGCAATAACCTAGAAAAATTAGAAAGACTATACCCTACATCGGCTTTAGCCCCCCTAGGTCGAGAAAAGAGTAATGCTGTCTTTCAGAATGTTGTCTGTGCGAGTGTAGGTACTATAATTAACAAAAGGCTAGGTATAGATAACGAAAACAATGTAGCTTACGCTGATACAATAACCCAACACATACAGCAATTTAACACAAGTGAGCTTGTAGAAACTCTTGGCGGTGCAGTAAGTGGCCTAAGTGAAAAAATACTAAGAGAGGTTGAGGTTGCGGTAAGAGCGTACGATAGAGAGCAACAAAAACAGCAGCCCCAAATATTAGAGGAGCAGGAAAATGGAGAAAATAAAAGCATACATTCCACGCGAAACAAAGGCGACACAGTATTACGAACCGAAGGACCCACAGGAATTTCACGAGATGGCACAGAAAATGAGAGTAGGGGACATGATATACAACAACCGGATGATAAACAATATGCAGATATGGATGACGATGGGCTTGATAGACAACAAAGATCCGGAGAGTCGTTGCCTGTTCCCGAACATCATATATCCCAAAGTGCCGAAATTGGGGTTTTGGGGGAAGAAGCGTCTACGGTATTTGGAGGAACACAACAAGTTCGAGTACAACAGGCTGGGCTTTCCGGGTCTTTTGCTTCATTGCAAGGAGATGGAGAACCAAGCGGAGAAGCGTTACGAACACATGATGGAAGAAGCGAGGAAGAATCCGGAGAACAAGTTAACAAACAACGACAAGAATCGAGATCCTATGGCGTGGGTGGGACGGATGAACAACTGGAAACACAGGATACACGAAACGATATACGCAGACCTAATCTACAGTTAGTAGAAGAAAATAATGAACCAATAGAAAAAGCACCTGGGCAGGGTGCTTTTTCTATTTCAAAGGAAGATGAATTATTTGATTGGGATAAAACTGTCCAAGAGATTACGAATGATACGGACAATTACACCGAGCCTTTCGTGGTTATTGAATTTATGGAAGGTGGGGCAGACCGGGCTTTTAATAGAATGGACAGATTGACATTTAAGGAAGCAGACCAAAAATTCAAGGAAGTCGAAGCTGCGTTTAGGGCTGATTCTAAAAACGAGGGAAACTACGACAAAACCTATGGTGCTGTATTTTATAAAGAAAATCCTGACGATACAGAATTATCAGTTTATGGGTTTAGGTATGACGTTGGTGATTACGGCGAGAAGCGCTCAGGGCTTTACAATCACATAAACAACAACTATTGGAGACACATCGAGGAACGGAAAGCGGTTATGCCCGATACTTATTCCTATATTTCCGATGAGGACATCGCCGGTACCAAAAAAATGTTGAGCGTTCTTGCCGACTATATAGATGTTGTACCTAACAATGAAGAGTTAGCAGATATATATCAGGATGAACAATTGGAAACCCAGGATACACGAAACAATTTACAGCGACCTGATTTACAGTTAGACAGAGGTGAAGTCCAACAGGAAAGCCAAATAGACCAAGCAAGTCAAGAAAAATCACCTATAGAGCTAGGTACTTTTTCTATTTCAGACTTAGAAATAAAAGAAGCAACTATAGGAACAGATACTGATCGGGAAGAAAGAATAATGACTGCAAACTATAATGGTAATTCTATGGCTATATTGAGCTACGTTACATTTGAGGGCAATCCCCAAATAACAAATATTGTTGTTTTAGAGGAATATCGCAGGAAAGGCGTGGCAACTGCAATGGTACAAAATCTTGCAAATAATTTTCCGAACAAAGAAATAAAATGGGGGACGCTCACATCTGACGGTGCAGCTCTAAAAAAATCCATAACGTATACAGAAGAAAACGAAGAATATACCAAAATACAAGAACGGCTTACAGAAATAGACGAAGAGTTGGAAGATTTAGAAACCGATTATTATGAAAACGAGTATTCAGAGGAAGAAGAAACAACGGAAAAGATTAATGCCTTAAACGAGGAAATAAAGGAGCTGGAAGAACGGTTATACTATTTAGAACCAACAAAAACTTTCATAAAACCTATCGATTTAGAAACTTCGTTACCACAGGAGAGCAAGCTAGACGATGTGATTGAAGTAGAGTCTACCAATTTCCGTATGGACAGCATAGACTATAGAAGCATAGCAGAAGGTGGCCCAAAAGCAAAATTCAAGAGAAATGTAGAAGCTATACGTACACTAAAAGAAATAGAAGCAGAAAAAAGAAAAGCTACGCCGGATGAACAAAAGAAGTTGGCTATGTATGTAGGTTGGGGTGGTGTGTCGGAAGCCTTTTCGGAACTCAATTCTCAATGGCGAGAGGAATACGATGAGCTAAAAGAATTACTCACACCTACCGAATACGAAACTGCAAGAAGCTCGGTATTAACTGCCTATTACACCGACCCAACTATAATAAATGCGATGTGGACCAAAATAGAAGAACTTGGCGGTTACAAAGATTATGGCGATAATTTACAACACGTAAATATCCTTGAGCCTAGTATGGGTGTCGGGAATTTTTTGGGCGCAATGCCGGAACATGTAGGAAGTAGTGCAAACGTGCAAGGTGTTGAGATAGACAGCATAAGCGGTCGCATAGGTAGACTACTTTACCCACAGGCAACTGTGCAAGTAACGGGTTTTGAAAAGACATTTTTTGACGACGAGCAATTTGACGTGGTCATAGGTAACGTTCCATTTTCTGAATCTATTAAGCCTGTAGATTGGCGCTATGACACAAAAAAGGAATCTGACGCTCTGCTAATACATGATTATTTTTTTAGTGCGACACGTTCTCATATAACCGTTATTCCACGGAGCAAAATATGACGGATAAAAATGAGGGGCAAATGATGTTAGAAATATTTTCATCATTTGTAATAACTATTATTCTAAGAGTGGAATGACGGAGTAACGCCCTGAAACGCTCTCCCTGATACTCCTTGACGCTATGCGTTAGACTGAAAGCGTATGGTGTTAAGCAAAGGTGAAGTCGGCTGGATGCACTCGTTTTAACGGCAATCGTTAATTCAAAGCAAGCTGTAAAAGGCTGTGGGTGTTAGGTCGGGGGTCTATAAAATATCTATGGTGAGAATGAGGCGAAAGTTTCTGACAAACTTGCGAATGTACGGGTCTATAAATAGCGTCCTTTAATAATGGATACCGCAAATGCGGGGTGTGTGAGGTAAAGTAAGATTTGAAGATATGAAATACCTTATTGTGTTACAGGCACAATCAAGCACACAGGCTTAGAGCAAGCACCTAAGGATATATGCACAGATGGATGAAATAGAACGTGGAAAGCTGGGACGTAAATGTTAAGGAGGCAGTACCCCGATGATACGCTTGCAAGGAAAGGCGAAAGCCGACGGCAAACGTCGGCAGGCTTGAAATATAGTCTTCCGTTATCGCTATAACTTGCATTAATTCCAGTGTAAGCAGTGGACGTAGCGTTGATAACCCTTGTAATGAGGGGAGGAGCGATAGCCACAAGACAGGTTTTACGCTAACTATTATTTCTAAATCTTTCAAGGTTCTTGTATGACTAATAGAAACCAAACCGAAAGGAGAGGTTGACTTGACTGTTAATACAGAATTGAAGATTAAACCTGAAAAATCTGTTTTCAATCAAAAAGAAAAACCGCTTAAAAAGCAGAAACTGCGAAACAACGAATATTACGACTTGCAACCTACTTTTGACGAATTGCACCGAAAAGCAACAAACAATCATGTGTTTACCGACTTACTGCCAATAATCACGAAAGAGGATAATATATTACTGGCATACAGGAATATAAAGAAAAATGACGGCTCACAAACACATGGAATGGACGGATTAACGATTGAACACTACAAAACGTGGACAGAGGAACGCTTTGTCAAATATTTTCAAGATAAGCTGAAAAACTACCACCCTAAAAGTGTTCGTAGAGTTGAAATTCCCAAAGAGTGGCAACCTGGCAAAACCCGCCCGTTAGGAATACCCTGCATGGACGATAGGATTATACAGCAATGTATAAAACAAGTATTAGAACCGATATGCGAAGCCAAATTCCACAATCACAGTTACGGTTTTAGACCTAACAGGGGGACAAATCACGCAATAGCAAGAACTTTGTTCCTTACAAACATCAGCAAGCTGCATTATGTTGTGGACATTGACATCAAGGGCTTTTTCGACAATGTAAATCACGGCAAACTCCTAAAACAAATGTGGAATATAGGAATCCGTGATAAAAACTTGTTAAGCATTATCGGGAAAATACTAAAATCGGAAATTAAGGGAATAGGCATACCCGACAAGGGAACCCCGCAAGGGGGGATAATCAGTCCGTTATTATCGAATATCGTACTGAATGAATTGGATTGGTGGTTGAGTGACCAATGGGAAACCATAGAAACCAACCATAAATATTCTGGAAACAATTCCAAATATTTAGCATTGAGAAGAGCGTCCAATCTCAAACAATTCTTCTTTGTAAGGTATGCCGATGATTTTAAGATTGTCTGTAAGGATTACAAAACAGCCCAAAAGATTTTTATTGCTACCAAACAATGGTTATTGGAGCGGTTAGGGTTAGAAATAAGCCCTGAAAAATCCAAAATAACAAATTTAAGAAAAAGCAAAACTGAGTTTTTAGGGCTGTCATTATTCGTCAAAAGAAAAGAAACAAAAGATAACAACAGCAAAAAGGTTGAGAAATTCGTCACAAGGAGTAATATTTCGGACAAGGCAATAAAGACAATGTGTAGCAACCTAAAAGAGCAAATAAAAGTCATTCAAAATAGCTCGACATATCAACAAGTCAATATTCTGAACGCTATGATTTTAGGCATGCACGGTTACTATAAAATGGCTACTATGTGCAGTAGGGATTTTGCTCATATAAATTACATTGTCAGCAAGAGCCTATACAATAGACTGAAAAGAATCACCAAAAAGGTTAAAGGCGTTAAATGGCGACGTAAAATGCCGAAAGCCGAAAAAGAAGTCCATATGTCTAAAACGTACCGAAAGTATTATGGAAAATATGAGGGCAGACCAAGGATAATAGCGAAAACAGCAGTTTTCCCAATCTACGGCTGTACCCACACACCACCCATGAACTTTACACAAGGGATAAACAACTACACTCCGCAAGGCAGGGCATTAGTACACAACAATCTAAACAAAACTGATAGCCTTGTCAAATATTTGCTTAAATGCAAAGAATACGAGAAATCCGTGGAGTACAACGATAATAGAATATCTCTTATAGCGGGGCAAAACGGTAAATGTGCGGTAACTGGCGAACCATTAGAAATCGGATTTATGGAGTGCCACCACAAATTACCAAAATCGCTCGGCGGTACGGATGTTTATGAGAATCTTATGTGGGTAAAAAGTGATGTGCATAGTTTAATTCACGCTACGCAACCCGATACCATAAACAAATACATGCAACGAATTGTTTTAGACAAAAAGGGCTTGAAAAAAGTTAATTCTTTAAGACTATTAGCAGAGAATTTAGAAATAGCAGTAGAGAAGTCAGCGTAAATTCCTGTTGGAACGCCGTGTGCGGTGAAAGTCGCACGCACGGTGTGGAGGAGGGGAAAAGTCGGAAACATTTGAAACGGTAGACTTACCTATTCCTATACAAAGCCTTAGACAAAGTGAAGCCGGGTGGTGTTGTTGCATTTATTACATCAACAGGCACACTAGATAAAACTGACACAAAAGTCCGAACAATGATAGCTGAAAAAGCGGATCTATTGGGTGCAATTAGGTTGCCCAACAACGCTTTTAAGGAAAATGCCGGAACAGAAGTTGTGTCAGATATTATTTTCTTACAAAAACGAGAAGAACCACTAAATGCAGAAAAAGATGAACTTCCCAACTGGATAAATACAACTGTACTAAGAGAAGCACATAGGAATAGTGATGATGGAAAATGGCATGATGAGATAAAAAGGAACAATTATTTTGTAGAAAACCCTCACATGATAATGGGTGAATACAAGGAAGTAAGCGGAAGATACGGAATGACACAAACAGTTTTTCCGATAGAAGGTGCGGATTTAGGTGAACAGTTACAAAAAGCTATGGTCAACATAGTAGGGAGTATCCCTGTACGAGAAGCTCCTGAAATGGAGATGGAACCTGAAATAAGTGCAAATGCGCTTACTTTATGCCCGGAAGACAATATTTTTAAAGTTGGGTTAGATGGGGAACCTTATCGAGATAATGCAAACAAATTACTTTCTAGTGATATGTTTACCGATAGTAGCTATGCAATATTACACAACACATTATATTATAGGGACGGTCGGCATTTAGAAATAATCGTCCAAGATATATTAGATTTTAAAAACAAGTTACCAAAAGAAACAGAAAAACAAATAAAAATGGTAAAAATAAGAGATATAGTGCGAAGTTTATTAAAAGAACAACTAGAAAATTCTCCGGACGAAGAAATTAAATCCTTGCAAAGGGAGCTCAACGAAGCGTATGATTTTTTTGTGTTAGAACAGGGCCGCATAAATTCAAAAGAAAACTATTCAGCTTTTGAAAAAGATAATAGCTATTTTTTGCTAAGTTCCCTAGAAAAAACAAACGATGACGGTGAATTTATAGGCAAGTCCGACATATTTACAAAACGCACAATAAAACCGGATATAGAGATAACATCTGCGAACACTTCTGTTGAAGCGTTAGGTGCCTCAATAGGCAACACTGGCAATATAGACTTTGTATACATGGAAAATCTCACAGGCTTTAGTCGAGAGAAAATAATAAACGACCTTGAGGGCGTTATTTTTTTGCATAAAGATAGAGAAGCAGCTGGGGACGGTTGGTATATATCGCCGGATGAGCGATATTTGCCCGCTGACGAATATTTATCAGGCAATGTGCGTAAAAAGCTAAGTGAAGCTAAAATACTCGCTGAAACAGACCCGCGTTTCGCAATAAACGTAGCTGCGTTGGAAAAAGTGCAACCGAAAGATTTGGAAGCCCATGAAATAGCAGTAAACCTCGGTGCTACTTGGGTAGATGAACACTACATACAGGAATTTGTGTATGAAACACTTGACACATACAACATGAACCGTAGTAGCCCTTATGAAAAAAATAAGCAAAGAGAAGAGAACTACAGGATATGCGTAAGGTATTCCCCTGTATCTAATGAATGGCGTATTACAAACAAAAACAAAGAACTCAACAACGTAAAAGTAAATATGGAATACGGTACAGGACGCATTAATGCATACCACATAATAGAGCAAACCCTTAACCTAAAACATGTTGTTATAAAAGATAGAGTTCAGGTACGAAACGCAAAAGGTGAATTAGTCGAAGTGGATGTTGTAAACCAAGAAGAAACAACATTAGCTAGACAAAAACAAGAAGATTTAAAAAATGCTTTTAAAGAGTGGATATTTAAAGAGCCGACCCGCCGTGAATTTTTGGTAAATAAATACAACGTAAAATCTAACTCTATTCGCCCAAGAAAATATGACGGTAGTCATATAAAGTTTGTAGGTATGAATAGCGAGATAAAACTGGAAAAGCACCAAATAGACGCTGTAGCACGTGTTCTGTACGGTAAAAATGCTCTATTGGCACACGAAGTAGGTACAGGGAAAAGTTTTGAGATGATAGCTTCCGTAATGGAAGCCAAGCGTTTGGGGCTTTCCAATAAAAGTCTTTTAGTAGTACCAAAACATCTGACGGGGCAGATGGCAAGTGAGTTCTTGCGGTTATATCCCAATGCTAACATACTTGTAGCAACAGATAAAACATTTACAAAGGAAAACCGCAAAAAATTCTGTGCTAAAATTGCCACAAATAACTATGATTGTGTAATAATGGGGCACACGCAATTTAAAAAAATTCCCCTTTCACCCAAAAGACAGATGGCTTTTTTGGAAAAAGAATACAATCGTTTAATGAAATTAATAGAGAATATGAAAAGAGAAAACGGCAAAGGGAGTTTTTCAGTAAAACAGGCTGAAAATGCAAGACATAAAATCAAAACCAAATTAGCTAAACTATACAACGATAAGAACACTGACAAAAACACTGTAACATTCGAGGAATTGGGCATTGATATGTTATTTGTGGACGAAGCTGATGAGTTTAAAAATTTAGCGGTATATACAAAAATGCAGAATGTAGCCGGTATATCCCAAACAGAATCAGAAAAAGCGAGTGATGTGTACATGAAATGCCGCTATTTAGAAACTTTGGAAAACCATAAAGGCACAATATTTGCGACAGGCACACCGCTAAAAAACAGCATAGTAGAAATGTATACAATGCAACGCTTTCTGCAAGAAGATACTTTGATAGAAATGGAGCTGGGCCACTTCGACCAATGGGCAGCCCAATTTACCGAAATAACATCAGACATGGAACTTCTGCCCGAAGGTGGCGGTTATCGTAGCCGAACCCGCTGTGCAAAATTTAATAACTTGCCTGAGCTTATGAACACTTTTTTTGAAGTAGCAGACATCAAAACAGCAGAGAGCCTAAATTTGCCTAGACCAAAAGCTAACTTTCATACAATATCGTGTGAACCATCAGAGTTGCAAAAAGAAATGGTTAAAGGTTTGGGCGAGAGAGCAAATTTGGTACGCAAAAACGTCGTTGATAAAGAAGAAGACAATATGCTCAAAATAACAAACGACGGTCGTAAAATAGGATTAGACCAAAGAGTGATAAATCCGAACCTACCTGATAACCCGGACAGTAAGATAAACCATGCAACACAAAACATTTTTAACATTTGGGAAAAACATCAAGAAGCAAAACTTACCCAAGTAGTTTTTTGCGACTTATCAACACCAAGCGAAAAAAACAAAAAAGAAGCCGGATTTAATGTCTATGACGACATAAAAAAGAAACTAATAAAAAAAGGTGTTCCAGGAAAAGAAATAGCATTTATTCATGACTTTAAAACAGACGAACGTAAAAAGCAGCTATTTGAAAAAGTGCGTAACGGTAGTATACGGGTAGTTTTCGGCTCAACAGGGAAAATGGGTGCAGGCACAAATATCCAAGACCGCCTTGTAGCACTCCATCATTTAGACTGCCCTTGGCGACCGGGCGATCTTACACAACGAGAAGGACGAATTATACGGCGTGGAAACCAAAACAAAGAAGTGGATATATATCGGTATGTAACAAAAGATACTTTTGACGCGTATATGTATCAAATAATCGAGAAAAAACAGCAGTTTATAAGCCAGATAATGACAGAAAAAGCACCAATGCGCAGCATGGACGACATAGACGAATCTGTCTTAAATTTTGCTGAGGTAAAAGCCCTTTGTGTAGGAAACCCAAAAATAAAGGAAAAAATGAATTTAGAACAAGATTTAAAAAAGCTCACAATCTTACAAAATCAGTACAAACGCAATGTATATTCCATGGAAGACGCTATCATAAAGAAATTTCCGCTACAAATAAAAGCAAAAGAGCAAAACATAGAAAATTATACGAGCGACAAAAGTAGGTTAGATACAAACACAGCTCAAACAGAAGAAGGCGGAATTTCTCCCTTTAAAGTTAATGGTAGAATATACACAAAAGGGATAGACGCAGGGCAGGCAATAAAATTAGCACTCCAAAAAATTAAAACAACAGAAGGGGATGTAGTTGGCAGTTATCGTGGTTTTGATATTCATTTATCCTTTGACAAACACTCTATGAACCACAAATTAGCTCTAAAAGGTGCAATGAATTACGAAATAGCCTTGGAGAGTGATTTTTCAACCAAAGGTCTTGTTACACGTATGGACAATGCTCTCCAAAAAATAGACTCACAAATAAAAGACGAACAAGAACATTTGGAAAACATAAAAAAACAACTCCAAACAGCGGAAGTTGAGGTGAAAAAGCCCTTTGCCAAGGAACAGGAAATAAAAGAAAAAACACAAAGGCTTACAGCATTAGACATCGAACTGGACATAGACGCACAAAGATCAATGAGAGCAGAACCCGAGCAAAATGAACAAAGTAAAGTGTCAGATGTCAATGAAAACAATAATATAGTAATAAACAGCCTTAAAGAACAAGATATTATTTTTTGTTCCCCGGAAGAAATAGCGAGTGCAACTCTAACAGATAATCTTGTATCATATGCACAAACATCACAACATGACCCAAACACAGAAATCACAATTTATAGAACAGAAGCAGAGATAACTCCCGGTTGTTTCATAACAACAGACATTGACCTAGCTAAAGGATATAGCGAAAACGGAGTAATTTTTGAAAAGATTGTGCCGGCAAAAGATTTGATAGATGATAAAAATGAGCCGCTAATGAACGAATATCTGTATATTCCTGAAAACAACCAAAATCGGCAACAAAAAGAGCAAAATAAAGATAAAACTCAAGAACAGCCGGAAAACAAAAGAGAGCAAAATCGTGAATTTACTGCATTTATGAAAGAAAAAATTGCAAAGCACTCAGATTTTAATACAATTTTGCCGGAAAAACCGACAAAGCTAGCCGACAAAAAAATCGACAAAAAAATGTCTAGTGTAAGTCTGTAGTTAAATGAGTTTTAGTGAAAAAGGTTGATATATCTGCTTTTAATTTTCAGAAAGTGCTTTTAGAGATACTTTTGTAATGCGAACTATGTAATATTTATCAAGGAGAATGTTATTACGATAAATTTGACGACAATAAAGCTATTTGTGCCGTACGATGAGCGAGTACAAGTAGAAAAATTAGGAGCAATCCACAATAAAGGCTACAATTATTTTGTGTCGGATGATTTAGATATAAATTTATTCAGTAGATGGAACAAGCCAAAATTACCGACACAAATTGTGGGTGAAGATAGAACGCTAGGTAAAAATTTGCTATATGTGGATTTAACTCCTGAATCCTCTTGGCACACAAATGTTAGAAGTAATGTGAGTGCCGTTGACTGGGAACGCATAAAATATATGTGCAAAGAACGTGCTGATTATAAATGTGAGTTGTGCGGCACAAAACCAAACTATTCACAAAAGCTGTATTTAGAATGCCACGAACGCTTTTTATTCGACCCAAAAACACATAAACAAAAATTAGCGAGGTTCGTTTGTATGTGTACATTATGCCACCAAGTAACGCATTATGGGCTGTCGATAATACAAGGTAGAGAAGATATTGTATTTGCACATCTACAAAAAATAAACCACTGGACCGCTAAACGCACACAAGAACATATAAATAACCGCTGGGCGTTATGGGAAGAAAAAAACACAATAGACTGGATAATAGATTTAAGTTTGCTTGACGAGATAGGGATAACAAGTGAAGCTGAATAAATAAAGCATTATTGCAACTACGGTAGTAAACATTTAACCGTAGTTGCTTTTTTTATGGAGAAAATTTTAAATTATGGAGAAAAAAATCAAAAAGAGAACACGTAAAAACAAAATAGAAGTTAGCTTAAACGACCAAGAGCTACAAAAACTAAAAGAGAATTTAAAAAAAGCAGGTATAAAGAACCGTGAATATTATGCCCGAAAAATGCTATTAGACGGTTACATTATTGTAATAGACCAAAAACCAATAGACGAAATAGCACGTCTTGTTAGAATATCTGCAAACAATATAAACCAAGTAGCTAAAAGAGCAAACGAAACTGGTACTGTTTATGAGCGAGATGTGCGTGATTTGCTTGACCAATGGGAAAAATTATACCCACTTATTGCACAAGCACGAAACAAAATAGTATGGTTAACGAGCCAATAACAAAAAAATAGGTGATTATTATGGCAACAACAAGAATTATAAGGACATACAAACATAAAAATCAAACTAACAAAACTACTATAGCTAAAAAAATACTATACATAACAAATGAGGATAAAATACAGTCAGAAAACAAAATAGAAACTAACAAACTAATCTCAACTTATGAATGTAGCAAAGAAATAGCGGCTGATGAATTTGCAATCTCAATAAGCAACTATGAAAGAAATACAGGCAGATCACAAAAAGACAACTCTATTTTAGTTTATCATATTAGACAAAGTTTTAAACCGGGTGAGGTAGACCCGGCAACAGCGAATGAAATTGGTCACAAGCTGGCATTAGAATTCACAAAAGGTGAACACGCTTTTATAGTAGCAACCCACACAGATAGGCCACACATACACAACCATATAATAGTAAATGCAATTAATCTAAATTGTGATGGTAAATTTGACGACCCATGGCGAAGCGGCAAAAAAGATATAGCAAGAATATCGGATAAACTCTGTGAAGAATATTGGTTATCTGTAGTTAAGCACAAAACAAAATCTCTGTATGAAAGAACAACCGTAAAAACAACCAAAGAGCACAGAGACCAAAACGCAGTCCCAAAACCTATTACCGCACGAGAACAACTCCAAAATATAATAGAAGAATGTCTGAAACAGGAACCGAAAGACTTTGATAATCTTTTGAAACTTTTAGAACAGAAAAACTGTTTCGCAAAAAGGCGTGGAAAAAACATTTCAATTACAACGCCTTTTAGTGGCAAACCAATACGACTTAACAGCCTTAGCGAAGATTTTAAACAAGAACGTTTGATACAATTATTTGCAAACAAAAATAATAAAAGCACCGAAAAATCAATTGAGAAAAAATCAAAATACGAAACCCCAAAAACAGGATTACAACTTATGATTGATATAAAAAATTCTCAAAAAGCAACAGAAAATATCGGTTACAGAAAATGGGCGGGTCAACACAATCTGCAACAAATGTCAAAACTTTTAATATTTATGGAAAGACATAATCTTACTTATGAAGACCTAGAAAAGCATGTAAACGAAAAATCACAAAAACTGCAAAACATTAAAAACGAAGTGGCCGCTATAGACGATAAAATGAAAAAAATCACAGAACTCCAAAGCCATATCGGTGCATACTCAAAAACGAAAGAAATTTACAAACAGTACAAACAATCCAAAAATAAAGATGAATTTAAAAAGCAACATCAAGAAGCTATAAACACCTACGAAAAAGCACAACAATATTTTGCGCAAAACAATTACGGTTTTGGTTCAGACCAAGAAAAATTACCACGTATGCAAACACTAAAACAAGAATGGATGGAGTTAAAAAACAAAAAACATTCTCTTTGGAGTAACTACAAAGATATAAATAGTGCAGACAAAGAACACGAGATTGCATACAAAAACATAAGGGTAATACTTAACAAAGATAGTAAAGAAAAGGAAATTCCAAACAAAACCGCCCAACCATTATTAGACAAAACAGAGCAGCAAGAGCAATCATCGAAAAAACAGCACAATAAAAATAACAAAAACGCACCTACTTTGTAAGAGAAAACCGAAAATGGGAACGAGAATTAAAATCTTCTAATAGCGGAACGCTTGAAAAAAATCGCTTGTCGATTTTTTATTGGTAGAAAAAGCGTAGCCTTTTTCGCAGGGCAACGCCCTGAACACAAAAAAGTGCCTTTCTTTTTTGTGTGGGGTTTAAGGGGAACCCCCTTACGAGCAGCCTGTGCCATGGCACAGGCCCTGCTCGCGCGGAATGAAAAACATGGCAATGTTTTTTGTTCCGTGCCAAACAAAAACCCCTATTTATTAGGGGGTTAATTCGCAATATCAGATAATTTTGATAGTCGCAACGAATAGTTTCATCATATCGAAAATACATAACATGTAATGTAAAAACATGAAATCCCCACGAGTTGCCACTCGCCACCGTAAACGAAAGAATGACTTTCATAGTAAAAACTCAACCCATAGCTCGTTAAACATGAGTTGAGTTTTTACGATACCAAATAAATCCATCAGATGAAATTTTTAGTTTTTGAGTAGCAGTATATTTTCTACACGCTCTAAACTAAGCTCTAAATTTTCAGCTATTTCGACATGCGGAATTCCTGCTTTAGCCATAGCAACAATTGCTAAATTAATTTTCTCTTCTGCTTCTGACTTTATTTTTTCAGTCTCCATTTCAATATATTTATCAACAAAACTAGGTCTTTCTTTTACTTCCACAAACATATTTTCCACTTCCTTTCTTTTGGGG
>WRKF01000143.1 GCA_009778165.1 Defluviitaleaceae bacterium | reverse complement strand
TGTGTGTGTGTATTATATGGTGAAACCTAATGCCTTTATATCTTTGCTAAATGTCTTTACCGTGTCCAAAGAAACTTGGAACAAATCTTGACCAAGCCCCCCCAGTTTACTGATAACACCCGGTGGGCAGGTGATAATTTCTGCACCAACTTCGTTCGCTTGTATAATGTTTAAAACTTCTCGACAACTTGCCCATAACAGTTCCGTACCGGGTTTTGTAACGCAAATCTCTTTTGCCTGCTTCATTGTGGGAATAGGATCCACCCCCGTATCCGCAATACGCCCCGCAAAAACAGATACAACATTTTTTGTGTTGGGTGCAAAGGCATCTACTGTTTCTTGAACCTGGGGTATGGTCAATATGGCGGTAATGTTCAGGTTATACCCCTTTGCTGATAGTTTTTTGATAAGATGGGCTGTACTTTCACCTTTTGTGTTTATGATAGGTATTTTTATATATACATCTTTTCCCAATGCTGCTATTTTTTCTGCTTCCTGCTCCATTGCTTCAAAATCGTCTGCAAAAACTTCAAATGATATGGGCAACCCGGGTAGCTTTGCCAAGGCCTCTTTTGCAAACGCCATATAATCTGTTATGCCGGCTTGCTTCATTAAAGAAGGATTGGTCGTAAAACCCTGCACAAGACCGGATTCATAAGCAGATACCATATCGGATATTTTTGCCCCGTCTGCATAAATTTTTACATCAAGATTTGGTTTCATTAATATCTAACCTCCTTATTTTGTAGTAGACTGATTTTTATATAAAAAGCCAAAACTACTTACATTTATTCCGTTATATTACATCTACTGTAGTTTAGTTTGCCTATTATAGGATAAAAACGGAACAAAACTGCAAGTTTTTGGCATTTTCATCTTGTTTTGCTCTTGCTTTTTGGTGTTTTTGGTGTATTATGCAGATGCAGTCTTTTCAGTTTCTTTTCCGACAGATATTCCATAAACCGTATATTCATCCTGCCCGTCAAGCCCTAATAGCTGATCGCACAACTGTTGGTTATAGGCGCCCAGGCAACAAGAACCCAGCCCAAGAGCCACGGCAGACAACATAGCGTTCTGTCCGACATGCCCCAAATCAACCAAAACAATCCTGTGAGCATGTTCTACGTATCGCCATTCTGCCTTATATGGTACACAGCTTATAAAGAGTACAACGGGTGCCGCTATAACCCATCTCTGCCCTACTACCATATCCGCAATTTGCTCTTCATGGTTATCGAGATTTTTGAGAAACTCCACGGTTACAGCCTTCCCTCCTATATTTTCTGTTGGAACGTATCGATAAATCCCTTTTTCCAAACCATCCACATTACGTACCGCAATATAAACTTCAAAAGGGTGCCTGGCTCCGCCGCTAGGTACGGGCCGCAAGGTAAAAGCACTATTGCTGCCTCTGTGGGACTGTATCCCCTGTATACTGTAAAGCAAAAAAGCCAATTGTTCTTGAGTCATAGGGGCATTTTCGTCATAAACCCTAACACTGCGTCTAATATCCAACAAATCTTTGTAAGAATCGTTCGTGACTGGACAGTTAGTCTCAAAAGATTTTAGTGAGATTAAATTGCCAACCGATGGTTTTCCGTGGGGCGGATGAGCTACTCCCGCCTGTTGATCGCTCTTTTTCATACTATCCCCCAAAGGGAAAGGGCATTTCATAAAATCTCTGTTAGCCTGTATTTGCGTCATATTATACCTCATTCACACATATAGCAAATTAACTTTTTACCAATTCATTTTCCTGAATTCAGCATTTTCAGCATTTTTAAACCGACAATTTTTGGGGATTTCAAAAGTTATTTGCATTAAATAACATCAAATAGCATCCAATATAACTGTATAAATAACTATAATTTTATAATTTGTTACTTTAACTGTTTTTTCGCTACATATTTTTCCTTCAAAAACTTTAGCGCCTCCAAATCTGTGTCTATTTCTCTTACATCCAAGTCATCTGCACTTTCGGGGTCTAGCGCTTTAAAGGTTTCGATTTCTTCTAACAAAACTTTGGTTTCCTTAGCTCTAGCTTCATCATTGATTTTTTCGTCTGCAGCACGAACTATATCAAGGTTTGTGTTGCGTTCTTCACGTGCGTCTGCATATTTAGTAGACTTTACAGCTTTTTTAGGATCATCGGCATATTTGTAGTTTAGGAAAGGAAGTTCTATATTTAAAATTTTTGCCAATCTTTCAGTGGTAGGCGGTTTGCTTACGTAATCGTTGGCACCCGCCCTTATACATTCTATTACTGTACGTCTTTCCCGAGAAGATGTCAGCATAATAATGTTGGGGGCAGGATCTGGCTCTAAAGCTACTATTTGTTTAACTACCTCTATTCCACTAATATCCGGCATGTGAATATCACAAAAAACGTATTGCGGCTGTACTCTTTTGTATGTCATAATGCCTTGTCTGCCATTTTCTGCTTCATATACATTATCGTCGCTAATTCGCAATTCTCTTGTTAAAATATCCCTAAAAAGTATACGCATTATACGTACATCTTCTATGATTAATATGCGTGAAACCATGTACAACCTCCGAAAAGAGGCTAGTCGATTAATTTTTCGATCAATTTTATGATTGATTCAGTCTCGTCAATCTCGAAAAATCTTTTGCTATCTTTTGCTATCTTTTACTTTCTGCTCTTTCTGCTATAGAAGCTACTTTGAAACTAATCTAATAAAAAATATAAAAAAACAATATAATCGACTATACCATATTTTTTTGATTTTAAAACGAAACTCTGTTATAATTGTATTATACACCATTTTTTCAAAAAAGTCGATAGGCGGTGATTAAAATAAATACAAATTTTGAGCCTATGCCGTATGGCAGTGTTTTAGTAGTAGACGAAGTGGATACAAATTTGTTTATTGCCAAAGTTATGTTGGAACGTTATGAGCTAGAGGTAGACACGGCAAAAGGCGGCAGCGCAGCACTAGAAAAACTAAAAGAAGGCAATGTTTATGACGTTATTTTTGTGGAGTCGATGATGGCAGATATGAGCAGTACAGACCTAGTTGCAGCTCTGCGAACCCAAGGCTACACAGACCCAATTGTTGTTTTAGTCGAAAATCGACAATTAGCTGAAAATAAGGAGTTTTTTCAGGAAAATTTTAGTGAAATTTTACAAAAGCCAATGCAAAAAGAACGACTAGACAGTATATTAATGAAATTTATAACCGAAAAACAGCCGCCCGAAGTAATAAAAATTGCTCGGGAAATGGCACTAATGGATGATGAAGAAGAGGAAGAAGTTATTCTTGGTGCAGATATTTCTAAAGAAATAGAAGAGGATTTTGTACGCACTCAAAGAAATATCCACACTGAAATAGCAGATGCACTATATGTGGGAGATTTTGAAACCGCCCACAGGCTTGCACATACGCTAAAAGGACTCGCTCTTGTTGTTAATGAGCCTGCACTCTCTGATATTTCAGCTAAGTTGGAAAAATATTTTGGCACAAAAAGAACTCCTGAACAAGAAACACTAACTAGGTTTGAGGCGGAGCTAAGGCAAGTTATCGAAAAAATAGAACAAAGACAGTAAAAAACCCCTTGCGGGGTTTTTTACTGTCTAAAATTCTATGCTTATTATTGTACCAATTGTTGGTGTATCTACCCTGCGAGAGTACAGTTTGTACTGGTTAACAAGCCGTGATGATTTGTCGTACTTGTAAGCAGCTCTTGCAGCAAAGTCGCTAATGGAGCTTATACGACTCGGTCTTGTGGGAAGGTTCGGGGGTTGGTTTTGTTTGGCTCCCATTCCACCCGCACGCTGTCCACGCTGCACACGAGTATAAGGTAAAGTTACACCGAAAGCAACACCGGATACTATTGGCATAATGCACACCTCCTTGTGTACTAAAAAAATGAAACCTATATGGGCAACTTTAAAAAGAAGTCACGCCCTCTAATGTGTATTATACACTAATATTTTAAAAAAATCAAGAGGAAATTTTATTTTGGAGGAAATTTATTTTACTACATTTTTATAAAGAAAAAAGTTGACAAATCATTAATATTATGCCATAATTCGTCCATAATTTGTAGTGTTCATAATAAGAAAGTAGGTACATAACAATATGAAGATAGATAATTTAGATCTTGTAAGAAAATCAATAGAAGCTCGCAGTTTGGCATATGCCCCTTACTCAAACTTTTTGGTTGGGGCTGCTCTTTTGGGAGCGGATGGTCAAGTGTTTTTGGGAGCAAACATAGAAAACGCCGCCTTTACCCCTGGAATATGTGCAGAGCGCAGTGCGTTTGCTGTTGCCATAACAAGTGGTGTTATGCAATTTAGTGCAATAGCCGTTGCAGGTTGGCAGCAAGGCAAAGATTCCGGGCAAGCCTTTCCGTGTGGGGTGTGCCGCCAGTTTATGGTGGAATTTTGTAAAGGAGATTTTGTTGTGTTAATTGCTCAAGGGGGAGATAATTACACAACACATACCTTGGGAGAACTTTTACCGCACAGTTTTGGCCCCGATGACTTATAAATAATAAATGTGCAAAAAAAATAGATTGCCCTTTTTCAAAACCAACAATATTTTGAAAAAGGGCAATCTATTTTTTTGAAACTTGGAATATAACCGCAATACCACTACACATATAAGCCGGGTTCTGTCGTGAACAGCCATCTATCTGGGCCTGCTGTTACCAAACAGGCTCTTGCCACATATTAAAAGCAGGGGCAAAATTGGTCGCACATATCACAATATGATGCGATTAACTCGCCCAAGCGGACTGTATGCTGCCTTTGTGTTGCTCCAGGTGGGGTTTACATAGCCTTTTTTGTCGCCAAAAAAGCGGTAAGCTCTTACCTTACCTTTCCAGCTTTTCCCCAACACAATGAAATGTATGGGGTAGTTTATTTCTGTTGCACTTTCCTTAGAGTCGCCTCCACCGGGGGTTACCCGGCACCTTTGTCCGCAGGGAGCCCGGACTTTCCTCACAATACAATTGCGTAGCTGCTTTTGTGTACTGGTACAGCCGATATACTAATGAAGCAAAATGAAGTCTAAAAACCCATCTGAACAGGCTTCAAACTACATTTGTTAATAATCTATAAATAACTAGCCGGTTATCGGTGTTATTAGGAACGAATACACCGTTCCAAGCACACCTTCTATTTCTGCTGTTTTAAACTTGAACCCTTTGTTATATTCACCATAAAAGGCCTTCGCCACTTGCGAAATATCCAAAATTTCTTCTTCGGACATAGCAAAAACATGAGCGAAGTCTACAAGAAGGGAGAGCTTGTCATCAAATTCATCTTTATTATTTACAACAATTCCAACCATACCCCAAAATAAAAAGGAATAAAAACTGCCGCGTTTAAAACTGTGCATTTGAAGGTATATTCCTGCCAATTCCATACGTTTTTGCATATTAAGGAACGTACCGCTACCTTCGCACTTTGCAAACCAAGTTTCCGCAACCTTGTTTTTCTGCGGTAAAACTGTACTCACCTTTGAAACCAAAAACTTAATATAGGGGTTGTGAACATATTCCGGAAAAACTAATCTTAAAGGTGATGTGTCAGAGAAGTCAAGCTCTTCTATGTCTTTTCCAATTGGCATATCCAGCTTGTAAGACATTCGCTTTTCCACTTCTGATACCAATAGCCTAAATTTTAGCTGCAACCTGTCTTCTGTTTTCACTCTTCTTCCCTCACTTTTAAAATGCCATCAATTTTCATGTCAATATTTAAACCTGCTCCTTTGACCTTTTTAACAGTTCCCAATGTAATTTTAGCAAGTGTAAGATCGGAGTTAATGCCAAGTTTACTTTGCAGTTTTTTTGTTTGAGCGTCGTTCATATTAATACGACCAAAAACGGCATTGAGTTTACTCCAAACCTGCTCTCTTGCCGCCAACGCTTTGTTTGTTACTTTGCGGCCAACAAGAGCATCCAAACCAGTGTGCTTATAAACCGAAGTTATAGGAGGCTGTTGCTGTACTTCCTGCACATTTTGTGTGTTTTTACTTTGGATGTTTTGGACGTTTTGGGTGTTCTTATTTTGTGTATTTTTAACATTTTCCGCTACAAGATCTTTAACGGCGTTTTGTATCTGATCTAGCTGAGAAAGAATTTGGGTATCCATTTATCTCCCTCCATTTTTTAAGAGTTGTTGTGAGCATGGCGAGGAGACCCGCCCACACGGTGAGCAGCCTTAGAAACTACAGTTAAAATTTGAACTTTGTAGTCATTGCTTAGCGTATCAAGTTTCGTATAGACTTCACCTTCTGACGTGACGGCATATTTTGCGGGTAGTTCATTGAGAGCAATTGCTGCTATATCATTTACGCAATGATCGCATTTACAATAGTCGGTACTACCCAAAACAATCTTAATGTTTTCAAGCACTAAGTCCTCTAAATGATTTTTCAACTGTAGCTTTTCTAATTCCATTTTGTATGCTCCATAAAAAAAGTATAGCGGAGAAGGGACTTGAACCCCTGACCCTGCGGGTATGAACCGCATGCTCTAGCCAGCTGAGCTACTCCGCCTCAATCAATTTCATATAATTATTATATCACAAAAAAAGCCGATGTCAAGTTTTTGGTTTTTCACAACAGACCAGGCAAAAAGCCCAATCTGTTATGAAAACAATATATTATTCGCACTCGTTTACACAAATACGGCATAGCTTTATTTCTTCATTCGCAAAGACATCCTTTTATCTTCCGAGTTTGTCTGCGGTTAAAATCGCACTATATACCAATTGAGGAGTTACAGCAAAAGGCATATTGTGTATTGTTTCACCTTCTGCACAAGCCGCTTTGGCAACTTCCATTATCTTGTCCGGGTTTATGTTTTTTATGCCAATATCGCTCAATTTTGTAGGTAGTCCAACTTGTTTGCAAAACGAAACAACTTGGAAAATCTCGCTGGAAGGTGCGTTTTCTAAAACCAAGTGGGTAATGGTGCCAAAAGCAACTTTTTCTCCGTGGTAATAGTTGTGAGTTTCGTCTATCACGGTAAGACCGTTGTGAATAGAGTGTGCCGCTCCCAACCCACCGCTTTCAAAACCTATACCGGAAAGATAAGTATTGGCTTCTATTATGGCTTCTAATGCATAAGAATTGGCGTTTTCGTCACAACTCAACTTTGCTTTAAGACCGTTTTCCAAAAGAACCTCATAAGAAAGTTTGGCTAAAGATAAGCCGGTGAGGGACGTTATACCGCCGCTCATGGTTTTGCTACTGCTACTCATACACGAGCGAGCTTCAAAATACGTAGCTAACGCATCACCCATGCCCGCCACCAAAAGACGCGAGGGAGCCTTGGCTATAACTTCACTATCTACCACAACATATTCCGGGTTTTTGGGCAATACCAGATATTGGTCAAAAACGCCGTCATCTGTATAAAGCACAGACAGAGCACTGGTTGGCGCATCGGTAGAGGCGATTGTTGGAACGATAATAACAGGGAGTTTAAGGTAGTAAGCCACAGCCTTTGCGGTGTCCATAGCTTTGCCGCCCCCCACTCCTATTATTGCATCTAACCCACTGTTTTTAACTTTTTCTTGCAAGCGGTCTATCTCGTTTTTACTGCATTCCCTTTTGAACTCCTCCACCAAAAAATCCATCGAAGAAAAGCCGCTAACAAGCTCGTCTTTGTAGTTTTTCATGACAGAAGGGCTTAGTATAAAAAACGGTCCGCTACTACCTATAGTTTTATAGTAGCTTGCCAAATTTTTAATCTCACCCGGCCCCTGTACATATTTCATGGGGGAATTAATTATTTTCAACATAATCTTATCCTTTCTTGGGTAAGGATATTTGTTTTCCGTTACCCTCTCACGGCACGGGTTAGCTGTTCATACAACACATCTGCCAAACCTAAGCCACCAGCTCTAGCAAGATTAATAGAAGTTTCTTCGTCTAGCATTTCTTGCCAAATACGCTGGGCGTTGCTTTGCTCAAACATACCCTCGCCTTCCGGTACAGTACGACGCATAGCCTGGAACATTTGATTAATAAAAAAAGATTCCATTTCTATTGCGGCATTTCTAATTTCAGCGGAGTTTCCTTGGGCAATGGCACTTTCCAGAGCTTCTTCAAAACCCTGGCCTTGTGCCTGTGACCGCTGCATGGCTACACTTTGCATTTGCAAGCTGTTAATGCTACTTATATCCATAGTTTATCACCCTATCCCATGTTATTGGTTTGCTGCAACATTTCGTTAGAAGTAGTTACTATGCGGGAGTTTACTTCAAAAGCCCTTTGGGAAACGATAAGTTCAACCATTTCTTGAGCTATCCGCACATTGGAACGCTCCAAATGGTTTTGTATAATTTGACTCATCACGCCTACATCTCCGGGAGCTTCTAAAATTGGCGCACCACTTGCGGCTGTTTCCAAAAATAAGTTACCGCCGATAGCTTCTAAACCTTGCCTGTTAGGAAACTGAACAAGACCGAGCTGTATGCCCAAGTCTACAGTTTCGCCAGCCTCACCTCGCACGCTAAACTGTCCATTTTGATTAACCTCCAAACTTTGCAAATCAATATCGTTGGCTAATACTATCGGATCCCCTGCGTTATCAAGGACAAAAAGCCCGGAATTAGTTACAAGGGAAAGCTCACCGGCTCCTGTTGGGCTAAGGTTAAAAGAACCGTCTCGTGTAAATGCAATGTCTGTAGCAGCGGTTCCTGTGCTTATTGTGAAAAAGCCGCGACCATTTATTGCAAAGTCTAGGTTGCTACCGGTTGGTTCCCAAGTCCCGCCGGAAAAATCACGGTTAGTGGCAATTGGGCGTACACCATGACCTACCTGCAAATTTGCGGGGCGGTTGCCCACCAAATCGGGGTTTTGACCGGCTCCTTGCATTGTTTCATACAACAGGGATTGAAAGTCAACCCGTTCGCGTTTAAAACCGGTTGTGTTAACATTAGCTATATTGTTAGCTATCGTATCTACCGACAACTGTTGGGCGGTCATGCCGCTTGCAGATGTCCAAAGTGCTCTCATCATATCTTCATTACCTCCTGGCAATATCGTTAACTGCTTGTTGCAGTGTCTGATTTTGTATACTAACCATGTTTTGGTTAAATTCATAGGCGCGTGCTATATTTATCATGTTTACCATTTCCCTCATAACATTTACATTTGAGCGTTCCAAATATCCTTGAGAAATTTGACCGGTGAAAGGTATCTCTACTGCACCGTTAGCCAAAAGCAAAGTGTGTCCGAAGGGACGAAGCAAACTTGTGTCCTCAAAATCTACTATCCTAATTGTATCTACAGAGGTGCCATCCACAAAAATTTCCCCCGAAGAGCTTATCGTTATATCATTACCATCGGGAATAATAATGTGAGCCCCGCCTTCATTTAACACTCTGTCGCCATTAAAATTAACTAAAGTTCTGTCCGGTGTTAAAGTGAAAGCACCTGCTCTTGTGAACATTTCTTGAGCTTGACCTGCTCTGTTCAATGATTCTACAGCAAAAAAACCACCGCCAACTATTGCCAAATCCAACTCCCCGCTGGTTTGATTTAAAGTACCTTGGCTAAAATCTACATGTATATCACTAACCATTACCCCGAAATTGGCGAATCCCGCATTAAAACGGTCGTGTTCCGGTTGACCGGGGTAAGATTGTATACTTTTCATTAACATTTCGGGGAAACTTTGGCGAACTGCTATACCGTTTCTGAAACCGATTGTGCTTGCGTTTGCTAAGTTGTTTGATACTACATCCAAGCTCATGGCTTGGGTACTCATTCCCATTGCTGATGTGTATAAACCACGAATCATTTAACATTACCTCCTACATGGCTCTGTGGAACCATCAAAAAATATAAAAATGCACAAAGCATTCCTCTGCCACCTATATCGTCATTTTCTTAAAAAAAGTTAAACAACTTCCAATGGCGGTTGTTGTGGGACCGCTCTATTCTTCATCCAACTCCATTTCCATGCTACGGCTACCACGCCCGCGACGGTTACCACCACCCGTTCTTTTTTCGGACATATCTCCGCCACGACCTGTAGTAATGTATTCTATGTACATTCCTGTACCAATAGCAACACAGTTTAAGGGTTCCTCCGCTATATATACATCTATACCGGTTTTTTTGCTGATAAGCATATCCAGCCCATTTAGCAAACTGCCCCCTCCTGTCATAACGATACCCCTGTCGCCTATATCACTGGCAAGCTCGGGAGGGGTGCGTTCCAACACATTAATAACTGCATCTACCACAGCAGTTACAGATTCGTGCAATGCTTCTATCATCTCTTCAGATGTTACAGTAACAGTACGAGGAAGCCCGGAAACAAGGTTACGCCCTCGAACATCCATAGACAAACTGGCACCGCGAGGGTACGCAGAGCCAACGCTGATTTTCACCTCTTCTGCTGTACGCTCACCAATAAGCATGTTGTGAGTACGTCTCATATAACGTACTATAGCTTCGTCAAAGTTATCTCCAGCCACTTTTATTGAAGTGGAAACAACCATGCCGCCAAGTGATATAATCGCCACGTCTGTTGTGCCACCGCCAATATCTATTATCATACTACCCATAGCTTGACCAATATTAATGCCTGCACCAATGGCGGCAGCAATGGGTTCTTCTATAACGAAAACTTGCCTTGCACCGGCTTGGCGAGCCGCATCTTGCACTGCACGGCGTTCTACCTCGGTAACGGCACTGGGAACACACACAGCAATTCTAGGCTTTAAAAAAAGTGCTTTTTTTCCAACGGCTTTTTGTATAAAATATTTCAGCATTTTCTCGGTTATATAATAGTCCGATATAACTCCTTCTCGCAACGGGCGCACAGCAACAATATTGCCCGGTGTGCGACCAAGCATACGCCTAGCCTCTTCTCCAACGGCCAATATGGTGTCGCTAGACTTATCTACAGCTACAACAGAAGGTTCATGTAATACAATTCCGCGTCCTTTTATATATACAAGAATATTAGCGGTACCTAAATCTATGCCAATATCTGCTCCTACCATAATCATCAAACTAACCCCTCTTATTTCTAACTTATTTCTAAAGTATTGTCTTTCGATATTTTCTATGCTACTATTATAACAAATTGTTTGGAAATATGGAAGAGGGAAAATAAAATTTTTTCCGAACAAAAAATTAACAAAAAACCAACAAAAAACCAACAAAAAACAAGAAAAATATGAGAAAGAAAGAGAAAGAAGAGATTAAATATGACGAAATCCTATAATTTGTGGCTTGCAAATGTTCCGGGCATTAGTATAATGAAAGCCAGTGCATTGCTAAACTATTTTACAACAGCTCAAGGCATATATGAAGCAAGCCAAAAATCCCTATATACAACAGGCCTCCCCCAAAAATTAATAGATACAATATTAGCTGCAAAAAAAATCGCTCCTGAGCAATACGCCGATATTTTGTCGAAAAAAGACATAAAATTCGTCGATTTGTATGACTATGATTACCCATCCCTTTTAAAAGAAATACCGGAGCCTCCACTGGGGTTGTATATAAAAGGAAGTATGCCAACCACAAACGCTATCAGTATTGTAGGTTCTCGCAAATGCACAGAATACGGTATGCTTACTGCCGTAAAAATGAGCAAATATTTGGCGGATTGTGGCATAAGTATAGTGAGCGGTATGGCACGAGGGATAGACAGCTTTGCTCACAAAGGAGCATTGGAAGCAAACGGACACACTGTGGCAGTGCTGGGTTGTGGCGTGGACATTTGCTACCCCTCAGAAAACCGTAGTTTATACGAAAAAATATTAAAAACCGGCACAATTATTAGCGAATATTTTCCTGGTGTACCTCCCAAAACTCACCATTTTCCATTGCGGAACCGTATTATTAGCGGGCTTTCGCTTGCTGTTTTGGTGGTGGAAGCAGGGAAAAGCAGCGGTTCTCTCATAACTGCCGATAAGGCACTGGATCAAGGACGAGATGTTTTTGCTGTACCGGGAAATATCACAAGTAGCCTTTCCCTTGGCACAAATAACTTGATAAAAGAAGGAGCCACTCTAATAACCCATCCGGAAGAAATAATAGAATTTCTCGGTTTGGAACGAGAACTTTTACGAAAAAAACCAAAAAAAGCAGAAAATAATACTCCCCCTCTTGCACCGGAAGAAAAGTTGGTATATGATTATATAGTTGCGCAAGAAACAGCACCAGTAACTGTAGACGAAATAATAGCAAAAATCGACATTCCTATCCCCCAAGTAAACTATGCACTGACAATGTTGGAGCTAAATGAACTTGTGGAAAGATTGCCCGGGGGAAGATACACAAAAAAATGACCGAAAAAGTATAAAAATTGTAAAAACTGCAAAAATCGCAAAATTTGTAAAAACCGTAAAAAAGAATAGGAGGATATCACATGAATTTAGTTATTGTAGAATCTCCAGCAAAAGCCAAAACACTAAAAAAATTTTTGGGCAAAACATACAAAATAGAATCTAGTGTCGGTCACATAAGGGATTTACCGAAAAGCAAGCTAGGTATAGACTTTGAAAACGATTATGAACCCCACTATATTACAATAAGGGGTAAAGGGGAGATTTTGCTACGTCTCAAAAAAGAGGCTAAATCTGCAAAAAAGGTATATCTCGCCACAGACCCCGATCGAGAAGGAGAAGCGATAAGCTGGCATTTACAAAATGTTCTTGGGGTGGAGGGGAGCAAGATATTTAGAATAACCTTTAACCAAATAACAAAAGATGCAGTAAAAAATGCGATAAAAGAAGCTCGTGCAATAGACATGAAATTGGTAGATGCACAGCAAGCTCGCCGTGTACTCGATAGAGTGGTAGGATACAAAATCAGCCCATTGTTGTGGAAAAAAATAAACCGCAAAGGGCTGAGTGCCGGACGGGTACAATCTGTTGCACTGCGGCTTATTTGTGCGCGTGAAGAGGCAATAGAATTGTTTGTGCCGGAAGAATACTGGAGTATAGATGTAGATTTGAAAGCCAAGAGCAAAATATTTAACGCAAAATTATTTTCTGTAACAGAGAAAGGGAAAGAGAAAGAAAAAAAGATAACGGACAAGTTTATAAAAACCGAAGCCCAAGCAAAGGAAATAGTGAAACACTTTAAAGGGTTGCCATTTGTTGTTGCTGACATAGGTGAAACAACCAAAAAGCGAAAGCCTCAAGCCCCTTTCACAACTTCCACTTTACAACAAGAGGCAAGCAAGGTTTTTGGTTTTGCCACACACAAAACAATGAGCTTGGCACAGCAGTTATATGAGGGGATAGATATAGAAGGCCACGGTAGTGTAGGACTTGTATCGTATATTAGAACCGACTCTACCCGCATTGCCCCGGAGGCGTTTGAGGGAGCAAAATCATACATAAGCAAAAATTTTGGCGAAAAATACACCCCAGCCACAATGCGGGTTTATAAAAACCGTTCATCTTCCCAAGATGCCCACGAAGCCATACGTCCGTCATATACAGAAATTTCACCGGAAGAGGCTAAAGACTCTCTTTCCAATGATCTTTACAAACTGTATCGCCTTATTTGGCAACGTTTTGTAGCAAGCCAAATGCCCGATGCCGTATACCTTACCACAACGGTTAAGGTTGCCGCAGGGGACTACAACTTTAGAGCAAACGACACAAAACTCACATTCGATGGTTACACAAAAGTTTATGATACAGAAGAAAAAGATACAAATGTGCAAAAGCTACCAAAAATGGAAGTTGGGCAAGGGTTAGATTTAAAGAAAATTAACGAAAACCAACACTTTACCCAACCCCCCCCTCGTTTTAACGACGCAACTTTGGTGAAAACTTTGGAAGAGCTTGGAATTGGTCGCCCCAGCACATATTCATCCATAATTACTACCCTTACCGCTCGTAATTATATAACAAAAGATAACAAAGTTTTTTATCCAACGGAGCTTGGCGGAATTGTAGACGATATTGTTAGAAGTAATTTTGAACAAATTGTGGATGTAGATTTTACGGCAAAAATGGAAAATGAGTTAGACAAAGTGGAAGAAGGATCTGTTTTTTGGAAAGAGATACTGCGGCAGTTTTACCCCGATTTTGAAAAACAAATACAAAAAGCAGAGGATAGTGTAAAGGAAATAGTGATAGAAGACGAAAAAACCGATGTTATTTGCGAAAAATGCGGTAGAAACTTGGTTATAAAATTTAGTCGTTACGGCAAGTTTTTGGCATGTCCCGGTTTTCCTGAATGTCGCAATGCTAAGCCATTTTTGCAAGAAATAGAAACCCCTTGCCCAAAATGTAACAGCAAAGTTTACATTAGAAAGAGCAGAAAAGGACGTACATTTTTTACTTGCGAAAATTATGAAGTAGATGGCGAAAGTCATGGTGTATGCAAATTTATATCTTGGAACAAGCCGGTAGGGCGTTCCTGCCCAAAATGCCAAAGTTTTTTGGTGGAAAAAGGAACAAAAAAACCGGTTATAGCTTGCTCCGGCGAAAACTGCGATTATAGAGAAAAATAAAGATTATGGCAGTTCCGTATTTTATTGCCCTTATAATTTCCGGAACTGCCATAACCGTATAATAATTTTAAACCCTGTCTACACCAAGAGTCACAACTTCCCCATTAATATCCCATTGTTTTGCAGCTCCTCCTTCCCCATGGATTATTTCTGTTGCCAATACTTCTGCTTTTATCTCATCGGCGTTGTTGTTCATAATTTTTGTTATCTCTTCATTACCAAAGTGGTACAGGCGTATTTTGTCAGTTACCTCAAACCCTGCGTCTTTTCGCATATTTTGGGTTTTGGATATAATCTCCCTAACAAAACCCTCTTCTACTAATTTTTCTGTTAAGTTAATAGCGAGAACAACTGTTATTTCTTTGTTGCTTTCGGTTATATAACCAGGGCTGTGGGTTATCTCAACTAAAACATCTTCTTCTGTGAGGGGTATTTCTTTTCCGTCTACCGTTATTGTTGTGCCTGTTTTTAGCTCCGTAGCGAGGGTAGCAGGTGCTGTGGCAAGATATGCTCCTATCTTGGGCAAAATGCTACCGTGTTTTGGCCCCAGCTTTGGCAAATTTGGCTTGTATTTATATGCAGTAAACCTATCCGTTTCCTCTATAAACTCTATTTCTTTGATGTTTAGCTCTTCTTTAATGATTTTAACAAAATTGTCCTCCAAACTATCTTGCAACTGCACATACATCGTTTGCAGGGGCTGGCGGTTTTTAATAGCCGCCGCATTTCTAGCACTGCGACCCAACTCCACTATGTTGTAAACTTTGCCCATTTGTTGCTCCAAATCTTTGTCCACAAAAGAATTGCAGACAACAGGAAAACTGCAAAGGTGAACACTTTCCGACGCTGTTTTGTCTATTGTGCGAACAAGGTTTTGGTAAATCTCCTCTGTCATGAAGGGGATAAAGGGTGCGCAGAGCAGAGTTAGCTCTTTTAGCACAGTGTACAGCGTCATGTAAGCGTTTATTTTGTCTTGGGGCATTTCTTTTGCCCAAAAACGCTCGCGGCAACGACGTACATACCAATTAGAAAGCTCGTTTACAAAGTCAATCAAAATACGTGTACTTTCGTATACTTTGTAGCCCTCCATATTCACATCCACAGCAGATATTGTGGAATGGAGCTTGGATAGAATCCATTTGTCCATAATCGGAAGTTTGTCCGGCTCCAGCTCATATTGAGTTGGGTCAAACTTATCTATATTTGCGTACAGAATATAAAAGGCATATGTGTTCCAAAATGTACCCATAAACTTTCGCTGATATTCGCTCAATATATCTAAATAAAAGCGGCTACCCAACCATGGGGCGCTAGAAGCAAAAAAATACCAACGTATCGAATCTGCCCCATGAGATTTTAAAATATCGTGGGGGTCTATAGCATTTCCTTTAGACTTTGACATTTTTTTGCCATCTTTGTCTAGGGTGTGGCCCATAACTATTACATTTTTAAAGGCGGTTTTGCCAAACACAGCGGTAGATATTGCCATCAAGGAATAAAACCATCCCCTGGTCTGGTCTATAGCCTCGGATATAAAGTTTGCGGGAAAGTTTTGTTCAAAAATCTCCTTGTTTTTAAATGGGTAATGGAACTGGGCAAAAGGCATGGAACCACTGTCGAACCAGCAATCTATAACTTCCGGTATGCGTTGCATCTGCTTGCCGCATTTGCAGGAAAACGTTACTTTGTCTATGTGGGGTTTGTGTAGCTCAAGCTCTTTAAACGTTTGGCCACTTAGCTCTTCCAACTCTGCCACGCTGCCTATCATGTGCATATGCCCACAACTGCATTCCCACACAGGCAAGGGTGTACCCCAATACCGCTCTCGGCTAAGACCCCAGTCTTTAACCCCTTCCAAAAAATTGCCGAAACGCCCCTCCCCTATATTTTCCGGATACCAGTTTACGGTATTGTTGTTTGCCACTAACTGATCTCGCAACTTTGTCATTTCTATGAACCAGGCGTTTCGGGCATAGTAAAGCAAAGGGCTATCGCAACGCCAGCAATGAGGATACCTATGATCCAAATTAAGTATACGATAAATATTGTTTTGACCTTGCAAATATTTTATTATATCGGGGTCTGCTTTTTTTACAAAAACCCCCGCCCAAGGGGCAACGCTGTCCAAAAAACATCCCTGCTCATTTACCAACTGCACAAAAGGCAAGCCATATGACTTTGCGATACGGTTATCGTCTTCTCCAAACGCAGGGGCAGTGTGAACAATCCCCGTACCGTCGCTAAGGCTAACATAGTCGTCGCAAGTTACGTAAAATGCTTTTTTTTCAAAAGTAACAAAATCGAACAAAGCCTCATATTCTGTATACTCCAAATCTTTTCCTTTTACTGTTTCAACTACTTTGCAATCTTGCCCCATAACTTTTTCTACAAGAGCCTCTGCAAGTATGTATACATTGCCATTTTGCTCCACTTTCGCATATTGTTCCGTTGGATGCACAACAACAGCCACATTTGACGGCAGTGTCCAAGGGGTGGTTGTCCATGCTAAAAGGTATGTGTTTGGGGCATTTTTTACTTTAAATTGCACAAAAATAGAATCTTCGTTTATTTCTTTGTACCCTTGGTCTACTTCGTGGGTGCTAAGACCGGTGCCGCACCGTGGGCAATAGGGCAAAATTTTATGTCCTTTATAAATGAGACCCTTGTCCCAAATTTGCCTAAGCGCCCACCAAACAGACTCAATATAGCCGTTTTCGTAGGTTATATAGGGCTGTTCCATATCTAACCAAAGACCAACCCGCTGGCTAACCTCTTTCCACTCCTGCTCGTATCTCCAAACAGAGCTTTTACAATGTTTAATAAACTCTTCTATACCATACTTTTCTATTTCGTGCTTGCCTTTTCCGTAAATCCCCAACTCTTTTTCGACTTCCAGCTCTACAGGCAGGCCGTGGGTGTCCCAACCGGCTTTTCGCAGTACATTGTAGCCTTTCATCGTTTTATAGCGCGGTATCAAATCTTTTAAAGCACGAGTGTGAATATGACCAATATGAGGCCTGCCGTTTGCAGTCGGAGGCCCGTCATAAAAAGCAAAAGGCGGCTTGTCCTGCCCCATTTCAACAGATTTTTCAAATATTTTGTTGTCTTGCCAAAACTCAAGCGTAGCCTGTTCCCTATCGGCAAAATTAAGGGTTGTGTCAACTTTTTTATACATTTTATCAATCCTTTCAAATTAATCATGCAAGAAATTTGCGGTATTAATGTCAATAATAACAAATATCGTACATAATAATTTTTTTAATGCAAAAATTATACAAATTATATCACCTGAAAGGTATTTTTGTAAAGGATTTATTAATTTACTTTATTTTGTAAAGAATTTGCGTAGGAAAAAATTTGAAAAGTAATACTATAGCTATTCCACTTAATTCTAGCCCTTTTTAAAATAAAATTAAGTGGAATAGCTTCCTAAATTCAGCAGTTTTAGTATGAATTTAAAGGGCTAATTTAAAA
>WRKF01000142.1 GCA_009778165.1 Defluviitaleaceae bacterium | reverse complement strand
TTTTTTTTTTTTTTTTTTTTGTGGTATAATTAGGGGAATAATCGGCTTTTGCGGCACTCTTTCAAGATGTCGCCAATCTCTAAGGTAATAAATGCACCGAATTCACTGAATTCTGCCGAATTCTAAGGAAGCGTATTAACTTTTTTTAATCTTTTTCAATGATGGAAGAATCAAAAGAGTTGGTACGCTATATTTACATCAATCTCAAAACTTAATGGTCTTGATGGTTTGTTGCAAAAAGGCAACACCCTTCAAGGAAGGATGTACTCTATGGAAAAACCTTTATTATCCCCTTTGTTATCTATAAAAGACTTGCGTGTGTCTTTTAGGATTGACGGTCAGTATTATAACGCTGTGGACCATGTTAGTTTGGATGTTATGCCAAACGAGGTGTTTGCAATAGTTGGGGAGAGTGGCAGTGGCAAAAGTGCTTTGGCTCTCTCTATACCTAGATTGCACAATATGAATTACACTCGTTTGCACGGTAATATCTTTTATGACGAAAAAGATTTGCTCGTTTTAAGAGAAAACCAGCTTAACCAAATACGGGGTGCGCATATCTCCATGATATTTCAAGATCCCCTTACGTCACTTAACCCTCTTATAAAAGTGGGGCCGCAGATAGAAGAATCCCTTACGTACCACACTTCCATGGGGAAAGCAGAAAAAAAAGCCAGGGCGCTTTTGCTGTTGGATCAGGTGGGGATAAAAAACCCGCCAATCACCTATGGTTCTTTTCCCCATGAGCTGTCCGGCGGTATGCGGCAGCGGGCTGTTATTGCTGTAGCTCTTGCTTGCAAGCCGTCGCTGATTATTGCGGATGAACCCACAACGGCGTTGGATGTTACAATACAGGCTCAAATACTGGATTTGCTCCGGAGCTTGCAAAAAGAAACGAAATCGTCTATTATATTAATAACACACGATTTGGGGGTTGTTGCAGAAATGGCAGACAGGGTAGCGGTAATGTATGCTGGGCAAATTGTAGAAATAGCTCCGGCACTAAAGTTGTTTAAGGAACCACACCATCCCTACACTCGTTCGCTCCTTGCATCTATACCCCATGGGGACACAGTATCTAAACGGCTAAATGCCATAAAGGGTATTGTGCCGTCTTTGAAATACATACCCAGAACCGGATGCAGGTTTTCTCACAGAACCCCTTGGATACCGGCAGAACGGCACCAAGAAGAGCCTAAGTATCATCAGGTGGGGCAGGATCACATGGTTTTGTGTACTTGTTACAAAGATTTCTTTTTTGAAGAGGTGCGATCATGACAATTCTTGAAGTTAAGGATTTGAAAGTGTACTATCCTGTGCGGGGTGGTATCATGGGGCGTGTAGTGGACTATGTGCGAGCGGTAGATGGTGTTACCTTTTCTGTTGAGGCAGGACAGACCATAGGCTTGGTAGGCGAGTCCGGTTCCGGCAAAAGCACTATTGGTAAGGCTGTGTTGGGGCTTGTTCCCTTGGCTGGTGGGCAAATTCTGTTTGCGGGAGAGGATATAACGAAGCATATTGGCAAAAATCGCTCTCCTTACCGGAAGAGTGTGCAAATGATTTTCCAAGATGTTTACTCTTCTCTTAACGCAAAAAAACGTGTTTTGGATATAATAGCCGAGCCGCTCCGCAACTTTGAAAAGTTTTCCAAGGCGGAGGAGCGCAAGCGTGTGGATGAGTTGCTGACCATAGTAGGCATGTCCCCCGAAAATGCGCTGAAATATCCCCATGAGTTTTCCGGTGGGCAGCGACAGCGGATTGGGGTTGCTCGAGCAATTGCTCTTAAACCTCGGTTAATCGTTGCGGATGAGCCTGTTTCTGCACTAGATTTATCTATACAGGCACAGGTGCTAAACTATCTGAAAGACGTGCAGGAAGAGCTTGGCCTTAGTTATCTGTTCATAAGCCATGATTTGGGAGTTGTTAAACATATGTGCGAAACTTTGGCAATAATGCACAACAGCCGGTTCGTGGAATTTGGCTCAAGGGAAGATATATACACTAACCCTGTGCATATATATACCCGCAGGCTAATAGCATCCATACCGGATATGGATCCCCAAATGCGTGAACCAAACGAGCAACGCAGGGCAGAAATAGCCGAGGAATACACCGAAAAATACAGCAGTTTCTACAACGAAGGCGGGAAAGTGTACGACCTTAAACAAGTAGGAGCTACGCACTATGTGGCAGTTCCTTAGGTTTCTGAATTTCTGAAAGGAGGTACTACAAATGTATAAGACTATTTTGCGAAGGTTTCTTGTGCTTATCCCACAACTATTTTTGATAAGTGTGGTTATGTTTGTTTTGGCTGTTAATATGCCGGGAGATGCTCTGAGTGGCATGTTAGACCCCAATCTGCCCCTTGCAACAATAGAGCAAATGCGCGAAGATATGGGGCTGAACTTGCCTTGGTATCAACGCTATATAAACTGGGTTGGTGGGATGCTAGTTGGAGATTTCGGCAGAAGCACCGCCCATATGCAACCTGTTTTAGACGTTATTGGCGAGCGGATATGGAACACATTTTCCTTGGGGGTTTACTCCCTATTCCTCACCTACCTGATCGCTATCCCCTTGGGGGTTTTGGCAGGGAAACATAGCGGAACAGCACTAGATAAAGCAATAATAACATATGCTTTTGTTGCTTTGGCGATGCCCACCCTTGTTTTGGGCATTGTTATGATATTTTTGTTTAGCCCCATTGGTTTGGGATGGTTTCCTTTGGGAGGTTCCGTCAGTGCCGTTGTGCTGTCTACCGGTACCCCCTTTGAAATATTTTTGAACCAGTTGCACCATAGAACCCTGCCTGCCATTAGCCTTTCCCTTGTTTCTACTATCACAATCATATTTATGCTTAGGGCAAATGTTATTGACAGGAAAGCAAGCGACTATGTAACTCTAGCCAGGAGCAAGGGTGTACCAAGCAGAACAATTTTTGGTAAGCACATACTGCGCAACTCCCTTGTACCCGTTGCATCCCATATTGGTTTGGCAATCGCCTTTACCTTTGGGGGCGCTGTTTTCATAGAGATGATATTTAGCTACCCTGGTATGGGGACGTTGTTTTTGGACTCCATCAACCGTAGAGATTTCCCTGTTGCAAATGTTATAGTTATGTTTTTTGCGTTCTTGACTGCACTGGGGGTTCTCCTTTCTGATATTATACTAACTATTGTGGATCCCAGGATACGCATTAGATAGTGAAAAGGGGGGTTACTATGGAACAAAACACAATATCTTTGGAAAACAAAGGGTTGGAGATGGCACTGTCTACAAAGCCGCCGTCGTTGTTTGTCCTGTTTTGGCGGGAGCTAAAACACGATGCATTTGCATTTATTAGCCTTTTTGTGTTAATATTTGTAATAGTTGCTGTTTATGCAGGTGCGTTCTTTTTGACATCTACCCGAGATGTAATGAGCAACAACCTGATAAACCAAAACCAATCCCCGCAGGACAGCGGCTCGCTGTTAGGAACAGATTCCAACGGGCGCTATGTTGCCCCACTGCTTTTTGTAGCAGCCAGGAACTCTCTTAACATCTCCTTTGCTGTTACGGGAATATCATTTATTATTGGTTTGGTTGTTGGGGTTACAAGCGGGTTTTATGGAGGTAAGATAGATAACACCATAATGCGGATAGTAGACACTTGGACAATGATCCCTGCTCTTATGTTTATAATTGCCATGATATCCATTGCGGATCAGAGGACAGTAGGACTGTTTATCCTGTTTCTGACAATGTTTACATGGATGGCTCGAACTAGACTTGTTCGTGCCGCCGCGTTGCAAAACTGCAACATGGACTACATAAACGCATCCAAAACTCTTGGCACAAGAAACTCTGTTATAATATTTAGAGAGATGCTGCCGAATTTGGTTGATATTGTAGTAGCAAATTTTGTACTTTCTTTGGCGGCAAGTATAGGCATGGAAACAGGCCTTTCCCTTTTGGGGTTTGGTCTTGGGATGGAGGTACCCTCTTTGGGTACTATGCTGCAAGCGGCGTTACAGCCCGTTAATTTGCAGTTTAGGTGGTGGACTTGGGCCCCTGCCCTCATCTTAGTTGTAATAATTATGTTGTGTATCAACTTTGTTGGTAATGCCCTGCAACGAGTGGCGGATCCAAAACAACGCTACCAGTAGACAAAAAAGATAGCGGTGGCAAAACCACATTGGTGCAATTAGCACATTGGTACAGAACTGATTATATATTGGGCTTTTGATGGCAAATGCGGCAAATATTGCAGATGCAAACGTCTGAAAAAGTCCGGCAGTAACTAAAGCAACACAGTAACAAAGCAACAAAAAAGCAGCAAAGTAACAAGGTAGTAAATCAAGGCAGTAAACCAAGTAACAAGGCAACTAGAGTACCATCAAAAAAGCAAGTTTTTTAAGTTTTCAAATAGGAGGAAACACAATGAAGAAACACAGGTTTTTAACAATACTAGCTATGTTGGCGGTGAGTATATTTATCGCCGCTTGTGCCGCACCGGCTGTTGATGAGGTAGCGGTAGACCCTGTAGACCCTGTAGTTGGGGGCGGAAACGGGGATGACAATGGTGTTGGTCCGGATGAGACAGTGGTTCATTCCATCCACCCCGCTCTTGTGGTGTTAGACCAAATATCACTAAGGTACCCACAAGCAGTAAACAACCCCGGTCCGATATTGCAACCGGGAGACACAGGTAACATAATAAGGGCAGCCCAGCCTACCACTACCACATTTCCGGGCATTTTTGAAAGAACAATGCAATCAGAAGCTCAAGACGGTACAATTCTTGACCTTAACACCAGTGCCATTGTTAGTTTAACACCAGAGTTTACCTGGGGTACGCAAGGTATTGCACTTATTAGCTTTGCTCCAGATTACACTTGGGTACAGCTAGACATGCAGTACGATGTTTACTGGCACGATGGCACACCTTTTACACTAGATGACTTGGTTTTTGCCTACGAGATAATAACACACCCGGACTATACAGGTATCCGCTTTGTTCCCGCACACTTTTTCCCGATTATTGTTGGGGTAGATGAGTGGCGTGACGGCACAGCAGACCACATATCCGGTTTGGTTTTATCTAACAACAACAGAACACTACGCATTTACTACACAGAACCACTACCTCCCGGAGCCCAGTTTGGAGGTTCCATATGGTTGCAGCCAACTCCGCGCCACTGGCTAGAACCAGTTATAGAAGAGTTGGGAGTAGCAAACTTGGCAGACCACGCAAGAGCACGCCACGAAGCTGTAGGCTTTGGTCCTTGGATAATAGACACAGTTGTTCCCGGTGAGTCTGTTCTGTTTAGAGCAAACGACAACTATCACCGCGGTCGCCCATTGGCAGACTACCTTTTGTTCGAGGGAGTACACTTTGACCTAGTTCTTTCTGCTATGAGAGAAGGTCTGTTTGATGTTACAATTGGGTTTGTGCCTGCTGCCAACTACGAAGAGCACGTGTTGTTTAACGCAAACAACTACACAATGGCATCTTGGGTTGGTCCTGGGCAAGGTTTTATGTACTTTAGAACAGGTACAATGGTGCCGGACGAATATGGTTCACTAGCGACACCAAGGGACGACAACCACCCAATACAAAACCTTGCAATACGCCGTGCGTTGTCCCACGCAATGGACCAAGAGCTAAAAGCTATTACAATCCAAAACGGCCTTTCCACACCGGCGGGCAATATTTTGAACCCATTTAACGCAAGGCAACACATTGATCCAAACGTGTTGGGCTTCTTCTTTGACTTAGATTTAGCTAACAGCATATTGGACGAAGCCGGCTTTACAGAAAGAGGACCGGACGGATACCGTCTTAACCTGGACGGATCTCCAATGTACTTTAACTTTGCTGCAAACGACAACTCCTTTAACCAACAAGCTGTACCTACATATTTGCAAAACTGGAGCAACATTGGGTTAGATGTACGTCTGTACACAGGAGATCTAATAGAGTGGAACACATTTTTGGACAACGTTCTACTGTCTGACAACTGGAGCGAAACTGTACACATATTTATCTCCAACTGGTCTTTAGGCTTTAACCCTGCTCCACATGGGTTATGGGGTAGCCGTGTGCCGTTTAACTTGAGCAGGCACACAAGCCCAACGTTTGACGCAATACTAGACGACATAGCTTCTCAAGATGCTTGGAACCCTGAGTTTTTATCAGACGCATACTACAGGTGGCAAGTGTACATGTATGAAAATGCTGTAGCTGCTCCTATGTTTTGGGGTGTGCAGATATTTGCTGTAAACCACCGCTTGCAGGGCTATGACCTTACCCGTGTCGAAGGACGTATCAATATACCGGAACAAACTATTTTCTGGGGTCTAACTGCACCGGTAGCGTATGTAAACACAAACTAATAAGATTTAACAAAAACAAAGTAATAGGGCAGTTTGCTTACGAGTAAACTGCCCCGGGCGGATTGATTATTAGACATGAAATCAATCCGCCTTTTTTAGAATATTTTTTTAATATTTTTTTTATTTTTTTTTGAAAAAGGAGATTATTTTATGGCAGCTTTAAAAGCACGTAATGAAATGGAAATTGCCCTCACTTGGGATCTTTCTCCCCTTTGTGCCGACGACACAACATGGGAACAACGCTATTCTACCACCTACAGCGATATAGACAAAATTGGGGCATTTAAAGACAAATTAGGAGAGAGTGCTGAAACTTTAAAAGACTGTATTTCCCTATTTGAACAGTTAGCAGAAGAGGTTCGTAAACTCTTTACTTATGCCGGTCTTAAACATGACGAGGACACGGCTAACCCCACATATCAAGCGATGAAAGCCAAGGCACAAACCCTGTATATTAAGATGAACACCGCCGCTAGCTTTGTTATTCCGCAAATTATTGAACTGGGGCAAGATACCATAACCAAGTTTATGGCAGACTTGCCATCTCTCGCTATATACCGCCACTATATGGACAATCTGTTGCGAGAAGCTCCTCATATATTGACACCGGACAAAGAGCAGATATTGGCAATGGCAGGAGAAGTGGGGCTTGCTCCTTCTAAAATCTTTGGCATGATAAACAATGCAGATATGAAATTTGCTCCTGTGCAGGACAGCAAAGGTAACAATGTTGAAATTACCCACGGCACATACAGAAACCATATGGAAAACACAGACAGAACATTGCGTGAACGTGTGTTTAATTCCTACTACGATTCTTTTATTGCTCAAAAAAACACCCTGGCGGAAATTTACAGTAGCTCGGTAAACAAAGATATTTTCTTTGCCACGGTACGTAACCACAAATCTTCCATAGAGGCATCACTTTCCGGGAACAATATCCCGTTGGATATTTACAAAAACCTTATAGCCACTGTAAACGACAATCTGCACCTAATGCACCGCTACACAAGTATACGCAAAAAAATATTGGGCCTAGATGATATGCAAGCCTATGACCTTTCTGTGCCGCTTGTAAAAGACGCAGACACGACCATAAGTTATGAAGATGCAAAAAATGCTATATTGGAAGGGTTAACGCCAATGGGGGACGAGTATATTGAACTGCTCAAAAACGCCTTTGAAAGCAGATGGGTAGACGTGTACGAAAATAAAAACAAGCGTTCCGGAGCCTATAGCTGGGGGACGTATGGTGCGCACCCATATATTTTAATGAATTACACAAACAAAGTAAGCGATATGTTTACCCTCGCTCACGAGATGGGCCATGCACTGCACAGCCATTACACATGCTCAACCCAACCTTTTGTTTACGGCGGCTACACTATATTTTTAGCGGAAATAGCCTCTACTGTAAACGAAGCCCTGTTGATGAACCATATGCTGAAAACTACTACAGACAAAACAATGCTCAATTATTTGTTAAGCTACCATATAGACCAGTTCCGCGGCACGTTGTTTAGGCAAACGATGTTTGCAGAGTTTGAAATGATAGCTCACGAAAAGGCAGGAGCCAAGCAACCCCTGACATTGGAAACCCTGTGCGGTATATATAGCGGGTTAAACGACAAGTTTTTTGGTGAAGCACTTACCAAAAACGAAAAAACTGCTTATGAATGGGCAAGGATACCGCATTTTTATCGTGCGTTTTATGTTTTCCAATATTCTACAGGTTTTTGTTCCGCTATTGCTATTGCCAAAAAAATATTGGAAGAGGGTGCAAGCGCTAGAGATAGGTATATTAATTTGCTAAAAAGCGGCTCCAAAAACTACTCTGTTGAGTTGCTGAAAGAAGCAGGCGTGGACATGACAACCCCTGAACCGATACAAGCGGCAATGCAGGTTTTTGAAGGATTGTTAGACAAATTTGAGGAAGTAAGCTCGTAGGAGCTTATAAAGGAATAAGGAATTTAGCATGGACTGTATTTTTTGCAAAATAGTGGAGGGGACGATTCCCTCGTACACAATATACGAAGACGATTTGTTCAAAGTTTTTTTAGATATTGCTCCCGGAGCTTTGGGGCACGCCCTTATCATACCTAAAACCCACTGCACAGACGTTTTTGATTTGCCGGAAAAATATGCCGCCAATATTTTTGGTGTAGCACAAAAAGTAACGGAAATCCTAAAAACCACCCTGGGTTGCGATGGGTTTAACATAATACAAAACAACGATGCCTCCGCCGGGCAAACCGTTTTCCATTTCCACACACACATTATTCCCCGCTACAAAAACGACGGTTTAAAAATAGGTTGGACTCCCCTGTCGCCAACCCAGGAGGAACTTATAAAAACACACAAAACTATAAAGGCCGGTGTTATTTCATGAAGCCATTACATTACCCCAACCCCAGTATCCGCCATGCAGTTTATGCCGCAAATGGTATGGTTGCCACATCTCAACACCTAGCCGCCCAAGCGGGGTTGGATATTATTAAACAAGGTGGCAACGCAATAGATGCCGCTGTGGCAACAGCCGCTTGCCTTACTGTGGTTGAACCCACATCTAACGGGATTGGCGGGGATGCCTTTGCCCTTGTTTGGAGCAAGGGCAAGCTCCACGCTCTCAACGGCTCCGGCTCTGCCCCAAAAAATATTACAATAGATGCAGTAAAAGCAGCGGGGCATAAAACCATGCCAATCTTTGGCGTGTTTCCGATTACCACTCCCGGGGCGGTTGGTGTTTGGGCAGAGTTGCTAAAAGAACTCGGCACTTTTACCCTGCCCCAATGCCTTGCCCCTGCAATAGAATATGCACAGCGAGGCTACCCCCTCTCCCCTGCCCTGGGCAATGGTTGGGGTAGGGCTTTTGCTCGGTTCAAAGATATATTTAAGGGGGAGCAGTACGAAAACTGGTTTACCACTTTTGCTCCCGATGGGAAAGCTCCGGGCATTGGTGAAATATGGAACTCCCCTGACCACGCCAAAACATTGCAGGAAATTGGCGAAACAAATGGCGAAAGTTTTTATAGAGGCAGTTTGGCGGAAAAGATGGCAGATTTTGTGCAAAAGCACGGCGGTTATCTTACAAAAGAAGATTTGGCAGGCTATTCTCCCGAGTGGGTACAGCCCATCAGCATAAATTACAAAGGCTATGATATATGGGAGATGCCGCCAAATGGACAGGGGGTTGTGGCTCTCCTTGCTTTGGGAGCCATGAGAGATTTCCCTTATGAAAATTCTATAAAATATTTGCACAAGCAGATAGAAGCGATGAAGCTGAGTTTTGCCACGGGTAAAGCTACAATAACAGACAGCAAGTTTATGAAATATAGTTGCCAAGAGCTTTTGAACCCGGAGTTTTTGAAAGAAATTGCCGCAGCCATTGAACCCGTTGCAACGATGCCAAAGGAGCTAACCCCAAACAAGGGGGGGACTGTGTATCTTACTACAGCGGATGGACAGGGCAATATGGTTAGTTTTATACAGAGCAATTATATGGGGTTTGGCTGTGGACTTGTTGTCCCCGGCACCGGTATTTCTATACAGAACAGGGGTTGCGATTTTTCCCTTGACCCCCACCATATAAACGCCCTTGCCGGCGGCAAACGCACATACCACACAATAATCCCCGGGTTTATAACAAAAGACGATTCTCCGGTGGCATCGTTTGGTGTTATGGGAGGATATATGCAACCCCAGGGGCATTTGCAGGTAGTTAGCGGGCTTATTGACCAGGAACTCAATCCCCAAGCCGCCCTGGATGCACCTCGTTGGCGTTGGGTGTCAGACAACCATATCGAAGTGGAACACAGCTTTCCCAAAAGCACTGCTAAGGAGCTTGTTGCACTGGGGCATAGGGTAACGGTGGCACTGGACAGCACAGATTTTGGACGCGGACAGATTATAATGCGTAGCAATAACGGAACGCTGGTAGGGGGTTGTGAGCCGCGCACTGATAGTGCCGTTGCGTGTTGGTAGGAAAATCGCGGGGATCTGCATGGGCGAGTAGCCTTATATCGGAGGTGTAACAAAATGACCGAAAGAACTATATCCGTTTCCGTCCCGCTTGATTTGTACGCCGAAATGGATAATGCGCCTTCATTTCACGGGAACCTTATGCAAAAACTGAAACTGAATTTAGCTATTGGCATGTTCATTTCTAAAGAAGTCAGCCTATCCCGAGCTGCTGAATATGCCGAAATGCCTCTATCGGACTTTATAGATATGCTAAATAAATTTGGCGTTTCGTCAGTTAATTATTCAGCGGAGATGTTTGCAGATGATTTGGAGTTTAGCGAACATATTTAGTTATATTACCACAGTATTACAAATTGAAAATAGGCTTTACAATTCACAAAAACTTTGTTACAATGTATACTGTGTACGAGAGGGTTGGTTTTTATCCGAAAACTAATTTCTAACCATCGTTTAGTGCTTTCAGAAAAGCACCGAAAAAATATTATTATAAGGAGAATTATATCTTATGAAAATTTTCAAAAGAGTAGTTGCTTTAGCAACAGCGGCAACAGTATTGATTGCCCCTAGCTTTGCCTTTCCCGGCGTAGCTTTTGCTTCATCAGAAGATGCATCGCAAATTTTGCAAGATGCCGCTCGTAACGCCACCGGTGTAACAGCCATGCATATGGTGGGAGATGTACAAGGTGCGGTTGATGTTGATCCCGGTCCCCTTGCGGAAGTGGTTGCTGTCGAGTTTGAACTGGACTTTGACCTAACGTTCGGCTTTGATTTGTCTACCAACATCTTTAAGTTTTACATGCAAATGGTTGGTGCTGCATTAGAAGTTTCCACCGGTTTTGAAGAAACAGTAGACATAGGTATGTTTATGGAAAACGAAACTCTTCTGTTAAACATAGACGGCGAGTGGATGAACTTTAGCGACCCGGCAGTAGCTGGTGAATTCGCCACTTTTGGCGATTTAGGTCCTCTGTTTGAACTAAGCGAAGAAATATCTGCTGACCTCTATGCCTTGTTGCCTGCCGCTTTCTCTGATGTAGAAGAAGATGGATACTATGTAATAGACGTTGTTATCAACAACGACAACATAGCTGAAATAGCTACAGCCTTTGTTGAACGCTTCCTTGACCCGGAATTTATTGACGAGTTCCTTGCTGTTTTGGGTACAGAAGATCTTGGTTTGACCGAAGAGGAATTGGCAATTGTTATGGAACAACTTCCTATGCTTATGGAGTTGCTTGAAAGTTTGGACATAGAGTTTGAAATACTTTACCGTTCTTTCATAGACACAGAAACTCGCAACTGGCAACGTTACAGCTTTGATATAAATGCTACCGTAACTTTAGATATGGGCTTCTTTGGTGTTTTGAATGTTGATATAGATATTCTTAGCAATTTTGAAGTAATATCAACAGACCCGGATGAAATAGAGTGGCCGGAGTTTGACCTAGACGCAATACCGGCGTTCCCTATGCCTTAGAGAAAAACAGTAATAGAATAATCGCAATTTTGCTTTAAAAGGCGGCCACAACGGTCGCTTTTTTTGCGTTTTGTAATATTAATTTTTTTATGTTATACTTGCGGTATGATTAAAAAAATTGCTTTTATGTTAACGATAATATATTTGAGCCTTTTTGCTCAAGGGCTTAACGATGGGGTGCTGGGGGTGGCGTGGCCAAGCATACGTTACGAGATGGATTTCCCATTAGAATATGCGGGTTTTTTGATAGTAACCGCTTTTACCATGTACTCCATTACGGCTTCTTTGGTGAGCCGATTATACAAATTTTTTAAATCGCAAACTATTGCGTTGATGGGAATATTGCTAATAGTAACGGGCAATGTCGGCTTTTTTCTTGCCCCGGCTTTTTTTGTGCTTATTATAATGATAGGTGTTAGTGCTTCCGGTCAGGCATTTATAGAGGCGAGCCTTAGCGCATATTTAGCTAAGCATTTTTCCGCTAGATACATGAACTGGGGCTTGTGCTTTTGGGGCATGGGTGCCTCTGTTAGCCCCCTTATTATGGCTCAAATGATAATGCTCTTTAGCTGGCGTATTGGCTATTTAGTGCTTCTTTCTGTGCAGCTTTCTATCGCCGTTTTTTCCATTATTGGTTTAAAAAAAGGTGTTTGGGTAAAAGAAGGTACAGAACACCGCAAAAAAAAGAAGGTTTCAAATGCCAAAGTTAAACTTAGTTATCAAATTTCGCAAATGTCTGTTTTTTTTATATTTTCGGGAACACAGACTGCACTGGGGTTTTGGGTAACTACCGTTATGCTGGAAAGCCGTGGTTTAAGCATTGATGCGGCAGGTTTGTATCCCGCTTTTTATTTCGGCTTTATTATGCTTGGGCGCTTGTTTTTTGGTAGCGTGGCAAGCCGTTACAGCAACATGCGGCTCATGCGTGCCGGCTTTTTTATGGCTTTTTTGGGCCTGGTTTTGCTTATGTTTACAACCAACGTTTTTGCCATTATTTTGATTGGGTTTGGGGTTGCTCCCATCTTCCCCTGCCTTATACACGAAACAACCCGACGCTTCGACCCAAACGTAGTAGAAAAGCAAATGGGATTCCAACTTAGTGCAGCAGGGTTCGGGGATATTATATCTTCATCTATGGGATTTGTTTTGACATTTATTTTTTTAGAAGCCCTGTTTCCAATCGCTTTTTTGCTCTTTGCTATAGCGTTTATAATAAACGAATCTATAGAGTTGCGGGTGAAAAATAGCTAAAACATATATTCACATGAATAATATTTTGTGTTATACTTAGGCATACGCATTTATACAAGCACTATAGCAGTTCCATTTAAACTAACCCTTCAAAAGTTAGACTAAAACTGCTGGATTCAGGATGCTACTCCACCTAATTTCATCTTTCTTGGGAAGCGTCAGAATTAAGTGGAATAGCTATATTAGGAGGTAATTGACATGGCAATTAGTAACGCTCAAAAAAAGACTGTTAGTAATTATAAAAAAAAATCATACGGTAGAATTGAAACTAGTGTCTCCAAAGGCAAAAAAGAAACTCTAAAAGCTCATGCAACAAACCAAGATGAAGCGTTAGCGAGGGACACGATTATACTAAAAAACACTAATAACACGGCATGGCGAAAATTCTTAAATGATTTAGATAAAACAGGAAACGATGAATCCCTGTTAGAAATTGAGCGAATAAAAATTAGGGAGTTAAACCTATGATATACGCACTTGATAGTAATATTCTCTCCTATGTGATAAATAAAAACCCTGTACCAACAAAAAAATTAAATCGGCTCATACAGGAGGAATGTATAGTAGTATTACCACTTATAACTTATTATGAAGTTCGACGTGGTTTAGTAGCAGTCAACGCAACAACTAAAATGCACTTATTTGAACAATTGTGTGCTACGATAGGGATTGAAAGTCTTACAATACAAGATATGAACACGGCTGCCTTAATTTACTCACAACTCAAAAAACAAGGCAAACCCATTGAGGATGCCGATTTACTAATCGCCGCCCAATGCCTAACTCGAAACTACGCCTTGGTAACCGCCAACACCAAACACTTTGAAATAATAGATGGTTTGACTGTGGTTGATTGGACTGTGTAATAGATCGCTTTCTGAATAAAGGGTATAAAAAACAAGAAAAACGAGGGTGCAGCGGGTGTAGAAAAAATATGACAGATCTGCTTTTAAAATTTATGGATTAAGTGTAAAAATGGCGAAAAACCTTGGTTGGGCTTTTGGAATTTGCTGAAAATTGCTTCCGGAAATGTTATTCTAATGCGAACTTTGAAACTCTCTATGTCACTCCCTATGTCACACCCGATGTGTGACTCTATGTGATACGTTATATTAAAAAAAGAAAAATCCTGTGATTGGAAAGATAACCTCATTATACAGCATTATACAGCATATTCGGCAACAAAACAAACGGAAAATGTCCGAATGTCCGTGTTGTGGAGTGCAGCAACTCTTTTTTGCCCCTATTGCTAAAAATATTTTAATATGTTATTATTTTAGAAATAGTCTAGGTGTAGCATATGCGGATTGAAAAGATATTTGCTATATCTAAAATTTAGGAGGGTGATTTTTTGATGAAAAGAACAGTAACGCTAACAGTAACGGTTATAGGAGCAGTTCTAATTGTTGTTTTACTGGCATTTGTAAATGCGCCAGGATCTACAGACGACACTTTGGCCAACAACGACGAAGAAAGCGGCTTGCTTGTATATGCACCGATGGCATACACTTGCGACGGTGGCTTTTTGGTTGATAACGAAGATGAAAACGCCGAGGAAGCCACTTGGCTTACAGAAGGGGAGCGGGTTTTTGGACTTTCCTTTGTTTGGAAAAGTGTAGCAGAAATGTCGCCATTTATATCTGCGGCACCGGACGGTTTTGATTGGGATGCCTTGTTTTTGGAATATATCCCAAAGGTAATAGATGCGACGGATATGTTAGAGTATTATGAAATTCTAAGCCGATTTTTGGCACATTTGGCAGACGGGAAGTCTAATATTCAATCCCCTGCCGATTTATATGTCTTTCCCATAGAAATAATGTATGTAGAGAACAATTTTATAGTTTTTGCTGCAAGCCCGTATCATTCAAACATCCCCTTAGGTAGCACTGTACTCTATGTAAATGGTATGACAGCAAGAGATTTTTTGGAAACAAATTTTGGGTTTAGGGATGGTCGTCATACTCCTCTTGCTAGAGAATATATCCTTGCTTCAAATTTTACATTTACAAGAAACCCTATTATGCGAGCCGGTATTGTTTTGGAGGCATTAACTCCACAGGGCGAAACTGTCCAAGAAACTATATATTTTGAACCTTTTTCAGATGAAATTATATGGGCGATGGCAGAAATGCAGGAAAATTCGCTGAGTGTAAATCAGTTTTGGGGCATTGAACCTATACCGTTAGAAACCGGTGCAACCGCATTTGTCCATGATGGGGATATACATCATATAACTATTTCTACTTTTGCTAACCCGGCTTTGCCCGAAGCTGTAAGGCAATATATTGAAGATGTTGCGGACACCGCACAGGCTTTTATTTTGGATATACGAGGAAACGGCGGCGGAACAAGCGACTGGGTTATTTTAAGCCAGTTTGCAGACATACGAGAAATCCCCCTCGGCTACAGTTACAGACAAATGAGAGATGGTGCATTGATGGGGGTCGCAAATATGGCTGTAATGGCTGAAGCAATGGGAATACAATTGCCGGACGATATTTGGAATCTTGCTATGCACGGACGCTCCCTGCAACAGGGTATAGAGATGCTGGAAAGTAGGTATTTGGAAGCCTTGTACGAATTTGAGGGCATTGAATTGTTTGATCGTGACATAGTTTATGAACAATCTTTACGGCTTTTTGATACCCCTGTAGTGGTTTTAGCAAATTATATGTCGGGTTCTGCGGCGGAGAGCTTTGTTGTTGCCGCTAGGGCTATAGATACTTTTACAGTTATCGGAACAAATACTACTGGGATGGCGGGTGATATAACCACACTTCCCTTACCCGGCGGCGGGCTTCTTTCGCTAAATGTTGTTAAGCAAATGACCCCCGAACGGCAGATAATAAACAATCACGGGGTATCCCCCGATATTTGGGTAGAACAGAGCTTGGCCGATCTGCTGGAAGGTATAGATACCCAACTTGTCGCCGCAATAGAATATTTGGGATATTAGCAAATCAACTTTTCGTTGCCCTCCTAGGAAAAGTGCTATAGCTTTAATGAAGGGTACTATAAACAGGTATGGAGGTTTTTATGACAGTATTTTTTAATAGGGCTGTACTTTTTACAATTTTGCTTGTTACTGTTATAGTGGGTTATTCGGGCCAAAAAATTGCATTTGCTGCACCATTCGCTGAACAAAAACAACATTTTTTTAATGAAATTACAATTAGAAGGAACAATGCAATACAAATCGCCGAGGCATGGCTCTATGAAAAAAGAGGGCTGTCATTGGAGCAAGTTGTTGTTGAGGCAAGTCTGATTTTTCAGCATACTACACCTCTATGGTCGGTTATTTTTAAAGACTTTTACAACGAAATATTTGAGCAGATAAATATTGATCATTATACCGGAGAAATTAGAGAAGAAATTACTCATGTTTCTTCAGTTGGATGGATGTTAGCTGAAGGCACCATAACAGCAGTAACCCAAAGAGAGGCGCACTTGGTTGAAGCTGATGAGGTTATAGAGCTACGACTAAACTATTCAAATCCTTCCATTGGTTGGATAACCACGGTACCTATTAGTGCAACACTCCAACCACGGACTTATTTTATAGGAGACGCCAGTGTATCAATGCAGGTTGGAGATGCTGTTGCATTCAGTTTTGCTCGCCATCTCAACAATTTTGTTAGGGTAGGTGTAACAAACAACGATACCTTAACAGGTGTTGTTTGGGGTTCTTTGAATGGAGTCATTTGTATTCCAAGTGCAGGCGAATGGCGTTTTATTATGCAAAATATTGATACCTCTGATGTTACTTGGAATATTACCGGGCAGGTCGCATTTGGAACGGTTGAGATGCAATATAAAGAAATTTATGGCTAACTTAATTGTGGATATAGCAACTTAACTTTTTTGATTTAAAAAATAACAAGAAAAGGTTAAGTTGCTATATTTTTTAAGGCGTGCCTCAATTACCTATTACGCCTCACGGAGATTTAGCAGGAAAAACAGGAAAAACGCACGAACAAAAACCGTGAGGCACTTCCTCGGATTTGCTATAGTCAACCATCGTTCAAAGCCAAGGAGCGTATTCTCTCAACTTGTTCTACACTTATCCCCAAGTCTCTAGTAATTTCAGTAACAGGTTTTTTATTATTCAGCATGTTCAGCACTATTCTTGTTTCAGCTTGTTGCATGCCTTGCTGCATGCCTTGTTCCATACCTTGTTGCATACCTTGTTGCATACCTTGTTGCATACCTTGTTGCATACCTCTCTGCATAGCTTCTTGTTCAGCGATATAAATTTTTTCTTCAACATAGGACAACATTTTTTTTACCTCCTTATCTTCTTTAAATTTTTCAAAGCTACTTGATAAAGTTTCAAACACTGCTGCTACGTCTTTGTCGTTAATTTCGTTAGCTGGGAGATTTC